>JAJXXG010000333.1 GCA_021781255.1 Acidobacteriota bacterium | reverse complement strand
TGCGGGTTCCGGTCATCTACCAATCCTTGTGGTACGATCTGGCTGATCGTCACGCATCAGTATAGGGGAACGGTCCCTTTGATTTGTTATGCCGGTTTGACTTTCCGCCCCCGCATTGCCGACGATGATCTTTCCGGCTTTGGATGAGTCTGGCCGGGAAGGGAAGTCCTGCATGAAAGTCTTGATCCTTGGTTCGGGAGGCCGCGAACATGCTCTCGCATGGTCCATCGCCCGCAGCCCCCGGGTTTCTGAGCTCGTCTGCGCGCCCGGAAACGGCGGCATGGCGCAGATGGCCCGTTGTGTTCCCGTAGATCTCAAAGACCTTGCCGCCATGATCGGCCTGGTCGAATCCGAGCGGCCTGCCCTTACCGTGGTCGGTCCCGAGCTGCCGCTTTCGCTTGGCATCGTCGATGCCCTCCGCGAGCGGGGCTTCCGCGTCTTTGGCCCCACGCGCGCCGCCGCCATGCTTGAAACCAGCAAAGGCTTCGCCAAGCGGTTCCTCCAGCGCCACAACATCCCCACCGCCAATTACGCGGTCTGCACCGCTGCCGAGGAGGTCGAAAAGGCGGTCGATATCTTTCATCCGCCCATTGTCGTCAAGGCCGACGGCCTCTTCGCGGGCAAGGGCGTCATCATCTGTCCCTCCCGCCACACCGCCGTTGAAGCTGCGCTGGGCCTGTTCTCCGGCTCCCTGCTGGGCGAGCCCGCGCAGCAGATCGTCATCGAGGAGTTCCTTGAAGGCGAGGAGGTCAGCTTCCTCTGCCTGAGCGACGGCGCCCATGTCGTGCCGCTGGTTCCCGCCCAGGATCACAAGCGCATCGGCGAGGGCGATACCGGGCCCAACACCGGCGGCATGGGCGTCTATTCAACGGATACCCTCCTCGATCCCGCCATGTCCGAGTGGATTCTCCGCCACATCGCCGAGCCTGCCGTCGCCGGCATGGCCAGCGAGGGCGCTCCGTTCACCGGCGTGCTTTATTGCGGCCTCATGATGACCGCGCGCGGGCCGCAGGTGCTCGAGTTCAATGCCCGTTTTGGCGACCCCGAAACCCAGGCCATCCTCGTGCGCCTCGAAACTGATCTTCTCGACCTGCTTGAAGCCGCCGTTGACGGCCGGCTCGCCCAGACGCCTCTGCGCTGGTCGGCAGGCGCTTCCGCCTGCGTCGTGGCCAGCTCGGGCGGCTATCCCGGCAGCTACAAATCCGGCCGCTCCATCTCCGGTCTCGCTGCTGCCGCTCAGATCCCCGGAGTGCAGGTCTTCCATGCCGGAACCGCGCTCGAGAACGGGCACGTGCTGACCGCGGGGGGCCGCGTCCTCGGCGTCACCGCCGCCGCCGACTCGCTCGCCGAGGCCCTCGCTCGCGCCTACCAGGCCATGGCCGAGATCCATTTTGAAGAGATGTACTACCGGCGCGACATTGGACACCGCGCCCTCAAGTAAGGCCGATCCGCACCGGCGTCGTGTCGCCGGCTGGCCTTCGCCGTTCCGGGGCGGTCTGCTCTTCAGCCCTGCGCTGCGCTGGGTTCCGGCGTGGCCGGCGGTCGCGTCTGCTGCTTCTGGAAGCACGACCGGCACAGCACAGGGCGACCCTGCGTCGGCTTGAAGGGCACCGTCGTCTCCGCGCCGCACTCCGAGCAGGTCGTGCGGGTCTCCGGTCTCACCCGATGCGCGCCGCGGGTACGCTTCGCCTTGCACTGTTTGCAGTGCTTGGGGTCGTTTCTGAACTGTTTGTCATGAAAGAACAGTTGCTCGCCCGCTGTAAAGGTAAACTCTGTGCCGCAGTCGACACACTTCAACACTCGATCGGTGAATTCCATGGCCAGCTTGCCTCACAGGGAACCTCACCGAAATCGGTCACGGCATGATCAACAACTTGCCGGTCTCGGCTCCCTGTCCACTTTCTTGTTCACAACAAGGGCCCTGACCGCGAAAAGATGCGGAAATAAAAATAGGTCCGGTCTGCCGGACGATCTGTAATGCGCTGGCAACCGCATGCCACGCGGCGATTCACGCTCTCTCAATTCTGCGGGAGCTCTTCAGAATGCGGCCTAACCTCTGCGGTGGGGGCGTGCCGCATACGAGCTATATCCTCGAATTGCAGAAACTGGAGAATCGCTGCAGGTTTGCTGCTCTACCACTCCGTTCCGGTTGCTTTTACATCGGGCGGCCTTCCTGCTTGCGCAATTGAAAGCCGCCGGAACGGTGCATGTTACGAAGAGTAAAGTCTTCAATCCTGCTCTTTACGAGCCTTTTTACGATTCCGCTTGCGCGCCAGTGCTGCTTTGACGCGACGCTTCTCACCGGGCTTCAGATAGTAGGAGTGACGCTTCACTTCCTTGATGATGTCCTCCTGCTGTACCTTCCGCTTGAACCGGCGCAGAGCATTTTCCAGCGGTTCGCCTTCCTGAACGCGAACCTCAGCCAAGACTTCCCACCTCCAAACCTGCCTGTAAGGCTCCATTTATCATAACCGAGTTGTGCTCCGGCAGCAAAAATCATTTCTTTTCTTCTCTTCCCGGCCTTCGCGCGGCCTTCCCGCCCTCCTGTCCGCACCGGCCTCCGGCTCCGTTTCCGGCCCTGCCGTCCCCGGTTACACTTTCATTGGAGGTTGGCTATGATCCGAATCTGCCAGGGGCGCCGGCCGGAAATTCACCCCACTTGCTACATTGATTCTTCAGCCCAGGTCCTCGGCGATGTCGCCGGCGGCGAGCGCTCCTCGGTCTGGATGAACGCTGTCCTCCGCGGTGACGTGAACTCCATTCGCGTTGGCTCCTGCACCAATGTGCAGGATTGCTCGGTCCTCCACGGTCAGCGCAATCTTTATCCCGTCGTCGTCGGTGACTGGGTCACCATCGGTCACAATGCCACTGTCCACGGTTGCGTGGTTGGAGACATGTGCGTCATCGGGATGGGCGCCCGCGTCCTCAATAACAGCCGCATCGGCGAGGGCTGCATCATCGCCGCCGGCTCCGTCGTCCCCGAGCACACCGTCGTGCCTCCGCGCACTCTCTGGGCCGGCGTGCCTGCCCGCCTCCGCCGCGAACTCACGGATAAGGACCGCGAGCTCATCCGCGAGTACGCCCAGAATTATCTCGATTACGTCGCCATCTACCTCAAGGATCCCCCGCAGGCTCTCTAACCCGCCTGACCTGGCCCCGCCTGATCCTGCCCCACCTGACCCCTGGAGACCCGGCAATTCCGTTGACATCGCACTCTCTGAAAGCGTCCGATAGAGGTCAGCCGCGCCCGTCATCCTCAAGCGCCATGCGAGGTCAAGCCCTGTTTTCCAAGCCGCGGAATCTCTGCCGGCGCATCCTGCCGCTGGTCGTGCTCGGCATTCTCGCCGCTGCCGCCGGCTGCGTTGCAGGCGCGCAGCCCGCCTCGGCTTCCTCTGCAACAGCGGCTCTGCCCGACGCGCCGCTTCCCCAGCCGCCGGAGTCCCAGCCGCCGGAGCCCCAGTCCCGCTGGATCCCGCGGCCAGACCTGTTTCCCGCCCTCCAGCCGCAGGCCGCTTCAGCCCCCGGCAACCCTGTCTCGCTGGGAGTTCTGCCCCGCAATCTCCTGCACGATCAGGCCATGATCTGGAGCAGTCCTGCCAGCCTCCACACCCGCGATCTGGAGTGGCTCCTGCCTCTAACGGGCGCCGGCGCCTTCGCCTTCAGAACCGACCGCTACACCATGTCAACGGTCGTCTCGCACGATCCCGCCTTCAACCGGGCCGCCGTCAACACGTCCAACATTCTGCTCGCCGGCTGGATCGCCGCTCCCATCGGCATCTGGGCCTACGGTCACGCCGCCCAGGATCAGCACTCTACCGAAACCGGCATCCTCGCCTCGGAATCCATCCTCGACGGCCTCGTCGTGCAGCAGATCTTCAAGTGGACCTTCCGGCGCGAACGGCCCACCGTCGACGATGCGCGCGGGCGCTTCTTCCGGCACGGCCTGGGATCAAACTCGTCCTTCGTCTCCGCGCACAGCCTGCTCGCCTGGTGCGCCGCCTCCGCCATCGCCGCCGAAACCCGTTCCCCCTGGGCCCAGGCCGGACTCTACGCGGGATCGGGCAGCGTCGGCACAATGCGCGTCCTCGGACAGAAACACTTCCCCTCCGATGTCCTCGTCGGCAGCGCCATCGGCTGGCTCATCGGCCACAACGTCGTGCGCCGCCGCCACGTCGCTCCCCCATCGGCGCCCATCGCGCCCTGATCCTGTATTTTGATCCCGCGTCTTGATCGCGCGCCCTTGTGCCGCTACACCGGCAGCGGATTCCGCGCCGCGAAAAACTTTCGCTGGTGCCAGTAGGGATACACCGGCTCCACCGCGCTCGCCTCGTCCAGTGCCGCCACCTGGGCCTCCGTCAGCTTCCAGTCCGCGGCCTTCAGGTTCTGCCGCAGTTGCTCTTCGTTCCGCGCGCCAATAATGACCGATGAGACCGTGGGCCTTTGCAGCAGCCAGTTCAGCGCCACCTGCGGCGTTGTCTTTCCGGTTTCCGCGCCAACTGCCTCCAGCGCATCCACCACCCGGTATAAATGCTCGTCGGCAATCGTCGGTCCTGCATCGGCGATCGAGTGCAGCCGGCTCACTGCCGGCAGCGCCTGGCCGCGCCGGATCTTCCCCGTCAGTCTTCCCCAGCCCAGCGGGCTCCATATCAGCGCCCCTACCTTCTGATCGAGCGCCAGCGGCATCAGCTCCCATTCATACTCGCGGCCCAGCAGCGAGTAGTACACCTGGTGCGCCACAAAACGCGTCCAGCCATTCCGATCCGCCGCCGCCAGCGACTTCATCAGGTGCCAGCCGGAAAAATTCGAGCAGGCGATGTAGCGCACCTTGCCCTCGCGCACAAAAACGTTCAGCGTCTCCTGCACCTCCTCGATCGGCGTCATCGCGTCGAAGCAATGCAGATGGTAGATGTCCACGTACTCCGTGCCCAGCCGGCGCAGGCTGTCCTCGAGCGCCCGCCGCAGGTGCAGCCGCGACGAGCCCACTTCGTTCGGGCCACCGCCCGTAGGGAATCCCGCCTTGGTCGAAATCAGCACCTGGTCGCGCCTGCCCGCAAGCGCCTTGCCCAGAATCTCCTCCGAGCGGCCGTCGGAGTAGCCGTTGGCGGTATCGAACAGGTTCACGCCGGCATCCATGCAGAGATCCACCAGCCGCCGCGCCTCTTCGACCTCGGTCTGGCCGAAGCCTTTGAAAAACTCGTTGCTCCCGCCAAACGTTGCGGTCCCAAAACTCAGTGCGGATACCTTGAGGCCGGAGCCTCCCAGAAGTCTGTATTCCATGGCTCTTTTTATGCGCTCCTCCGCGCCAGGTTACCGTGCAGAATCTCAAAAGTTGTGCAGAGTCTCAAAAAAGACCCTTCTGTCAAAGTGCGGCCGTCTCCCCAGGCTGTTCAGCCGCGCCGGTAAACACAGAAGAAATAAGTTGCAGATCGAGCCCCGGCCGCTATCCCGCGCAAGTGCGCCTTCGCGGTGCGTCCTGTTTCCGCGGCCTCCAGGCGCAGCCTGTCCGCTCGTGGTCGGCTTCAATTCCTTCATCGGCTGCGTGTCGATCGCCGCCTGCGCGGCCACGCATCAAGCCCTGCCCGCTGCGCCGCGCAATGCCTCCCAAACCGTCAATCAAAACCTGGATGCGGCGATCGCAATCAATGTTTCCTGCCCGCCCCGGGAGTTGCCACCCGCACAAAGCCCCTCGATCTCTTCGTCGAGGGGCTCTGCAGACTATCCACTGATCGCTTCCAGCTGACCACTGCCTTTAGCAGTTCAGCACATCCTGCAGCTTGCTCAGCGTGCGATGCAGATCCTTGTCCGTGCGCCGCTGCTCGTCGATCTTTGCAATCGAGTGCATCACCGTGGTGTGGTGCTTGTTGCCGAACTGGCGTCCGATCTCCGGCAGGCTCGCCTCCGTCATCTGCTTGGCCAGGTACATCGCGATCTGCCGCGGCACCACTACGTTGCGCGAGTTGTTCTTCTGCTTCAGATCGGTGATCCGCATCCCGAACTGTTCGGCCACGGCGCGCTGAATCGCCTCAATCGTGATCTTGCGCACCTGCATGTCGATGAACTGCTTCAGGCACTGCTGCGCCGCCGCCAGCGTGATCTCCATCCGGTTCAACTGGCACCACGCGATCAGCCGCACCAGCGCGCCTTCCAGCTCGCGCACGTTCGTGCGTACATTCGAGGCCACAAACAGCGCCACGTCCGTCGGCAGTTGCGCCTGCTCGCTCTCTGCCTTCTTCAGCAGGATGGCCACCTTCGTCTCCAGATCCGGCGGCTGAATATCGGCAATCAGGCCCCACTCAAACCGCGACCGCAGCCGCTCCTCGATCTCCGTCAGCTCCTTCGGCGGACGATCCGACGCAATCACCACCTGCTTCATGCTCTCGTGCAGCGCGTTGAAGGTGTGGAAGAACTCTTCCTGCGTGCGCTCCTTCTGCGAGATGAACTGGATATCGTCGATCAGCAGAACCTCCACCGTGCGAAAGCGGTCGCGGAAGCTCGTCATGCGATCGTTGCGGATCGAGTTGATCATCTCGTTGGTGAACTTCTCCGCCGACACGTAGCAGATGCTTGCCATCGGCTGCCTGCGCTTCACCTCGTGGCCGATGGCGTGCATCAGATGCGTCTTGCCCATGCCCACCCCGCCATACAGAAACAGCGGATTGTAGGCGCGCGACGGCCGCTCCGCCACCGCCAGCGCCGCCGCCCGCGCAAACTGGTTGCCGTTCCCGATCACGAATGCATCGAACGTGTACCGCGCATTCAGTTGCGCCGCCGTTGACCAGTCAAAACGCGCCTGCTCGGGCTGGCGCATCGCCGGCTGCTGCGGCGCCGTCGGTGCGTGGCTCGGAACCGGGCCAAAGCCCCCGTCCTTGCGCTGCGGCGGAATCGACGGATCGTCTTCCATCGTCACAAAACTCACGTCGTCGAATTCCAGACCGTGCACATCAATCGCTTCCTGGATCAGGTCTCCGTACTTCTCGCCAATGTGCTGGAACTCCGACGACGGTACGCGCACATACAGCGTGCGTCCCGCCGCATGACTGAACCGCGTAGGTTTCAGCCAGGTCTCGAACGATTGACGGATCACTTTCTTCTCAAGAGACGAGAGAATCTGGAGCCAGGGGTTTAGTGCCGAAGCCGGCGAAGTCGCAAATGCCATCGTACAATCCTTGCCTCACCCGCCTGCGTTGGTTGCAGCCGGTCATAATTTGCTGATTTCAGACAATAGCCCACCCGCGCGCAAAGCCCGTGGCTTTCCGTGCTCGTGCCGGCAACCGGTTACCTGTCCTTCGCTGATGTGCCCCCTCGACTTCGACCCTGGGAGCGCGATGAGTTACAGCCGGAACGCAGTACCTTGGAGGTTGAAACGGAATTTCCTTGAACGGTCCCGATAGTAGCACATCTCAGCCTCGTTGCAACGCCACTTTCATATAACTTTTTCGGGCTCGTCAAAAGTTGCACCAAGGTTGGTGAAAGTGATCCCTTGGCCTTTCATCTTCGTAATCTTACCGTAGATTTTTCTCTTCTCATTATGCAACGAATCTCGCCCGAATCGCACCCTGGCCGCACATCGTCCCCACACCAAGGTTACCCTCCGCTGGATTCTCATCTCCGCCTAAGCTATACTTGGAAATGCTGCCACCGCGCAGATTCTCTTTGAGCTACAGGAGCGGGTCACGATGCCCAAACGCACATTCCAACCCAACCGCCGCAGCCGCGTCAAAAAGCACGGCTTCCGGTCGCGTATGAAGACCAAGTCAGGGGCAGCTGTCCTCAGCCGCCGCCGCGCCGCGGGACGCAAGCGCGTCTCAGTCAGCGCAGGATATCGCGACTGATTTCCTTGTGCGCTCCGGCGTAAGCCGGAGCTCTCCGCGCAATGGGGTCGTTCTTCCTCGAGTCTTCCCATGAACTCACCTTCCAGACCTGCCCAGCCTCAGTCCCTGGCTGCGGCGCGTCTGCGCAAGCACGCTGATTTCCAGCGCGCCTACAAGGCTGCGCGCAAGCGGCAGTCCACATCCATGAGCTGGTTCCTGGCCCCGCAGACGCTCTCCGGTGCCGGCGCTGTCCTGTCCTCCGCCCCTCGTGTCGGCCTCACCGTCGGCAAGGTCCTGGGCAAGGCCACGCAGCGCAACCGCATCAAGCGCCGCATGCGAGAAGCTCTCCGCCGCCACGTCGCGCTGCTGCCCCAGGGGTTCGATCTCATCCTCCACCCGCGCCAGGTGGTGCTCAACCTCGAGTTCGCGCAGCTCGAGGCCGAGATCGTGCGTATCCTCCATCAGGCAGGGGAGCTGGCCCGGACCCCCGCGCCGCGCTCGCCCCGCGCCCACGCTGCTGCGGCCGGCGGCGAGAGTTCGTCCCTTTCATGACCCGCATTCTGCTCGCTCTCATCGCCTTCTACCGCCGCTGGCTCTCACCGGCCCTCCACGTCCTCAGCCCGGGCCGCTGCAAGTTCGTTCCCACCTGCTCTGAGTACGCGGCCGCCGCCATCGCCATCCACGGCCCCTTGCGCGGTTGCGCCATGGCCGCTTGGCGCCTCCTGCGCTGCCATCCGTTTACGCCCGGCGGCCTCGATCCCGTCCCTCCGGCCCGCTCGGGAACAGATTGCCGCTGCAAGCCGCGGATTTTGCCCCGCGAGCCGTTACCATAGTAGAAGCGGCGGCCCTGCGAGGCTGCCTTTCCCGAACGATAGGAAGTATCCTTTGCCCGAAATTCAGAATCCCAATCTTCAATCGCAGGGCTCCAGCGGTGGTGGCGGCGGCGGCGACATGCGCTCCACCATGGCCTTCATGCTGTTGGCCATGGCCGTCATCTTCGGCTACCAGTTCTTCTTCATGAAGCCCAAGCCCGCGCAGCCCACCTCCGCGCAGACGCAAATGCAGTCGCAGCCCGCTCTTCCGGCCGCGTCCGCTCCGGCCTCCGCGTCTTCGGCCTCTGCTGCGGCGTCCACCCCGCGGATCGCGGCCTCTTCTGAGGTCACAACCACGGTCGAGAACGAGTTCTTGCGCATCGTCTTCACCAACCGCGGCGGCCTGGTCAAACACTGGATTCTGAAAAAGTACAACGACTCCACCGGCAAGCCCCTTGATCTGGTGCAGCCCGAGGCCGCAGCCCGCTTCGGTCTGCCCCTCGCTCTCTTCACCTATGAGCCCGACCTCACCGCGCAGCTCAACGGTGCGCTCTATCAGGTCGACTACTCCGGTGCGCAGCCCTCTGCCGCCGGTTTGCTCCTCGCTCCGGCCGCGGTCACCTTCCACTACGCCGAAAACGGCGTCGATGTCGTCAAGACCTTCCGCTTCGATTCCAGTTACGTCGTCGCCGTCGAGTCCCAGGTCACCCGCAACGGCCAGCCCGTCCGCGCGCTCCTCGAGTGGCCCGCCGGCCTTGGCGACATGGAAGAGTTCAAGCAGACCGGCTTGATGCCCACCCAGACCCGCACTCCGTCCTTCTTTGCCTGGTCCATCAACGGCAAATCCGACTCTCAGACCGCCTCCAAGATCAGCGGCGACAACACCATTGATGCCCCCTATCAGTTCGCCGCCATCATGGATCAGTACTTTGCCGCCGCCTTCCTGCCCGGCGATCCCGATCACGCCACCGTCGTGACCCTCCGCAACGCCATCGAGCTGCCCAGCAACCCCTCCGATCCGTCCAGCAAGAGAACTCCTGCCGATGTGCTCGGCCTCGCCGTCGGCGACACCAGCGGCGTCACCCGCCTCCGGCTCTTCGCCGGCCCCAAGGCAACCTCCGTTCTCCAGTCCGTCCACTCCATCGGACCCGACGGCAAGCCCGACGGGCCGTCGCTCGATCCCCTCATTCAGTTCGGCTTCTGGGCCTTTATCGCCAAGCCGCTCTATCTCCTGCTCCGCTTCATGGTCCTCCACGGCATCGGAAACTGGGGCTGGGCCATCATCGTTTCCACCATCCTCCTTAACCTCACGCTTCTGCCCACCCGCGTCGCGGCCACCAAGTCCTCGCTCAAGATGATGCGCATCCAGCCCAAGGTCGATGCCATCAAGAAGCGTTATGCCAATCTCAAGATGAACGACCCCAAGAGAGCCGATATGAACAACGAGATCATGGCTCTCTATAAAACTGAGAATGTCAACATGTACGGCAGTTGTCTGCCCATGCTCATTCCCATGCTGCTCCTCTGGCCCTACTTCCGCGTCCTCCTCAACGCCGTCGAGCTCCGCCAGGCGCACTGGCTCTGGCTGCCCGATCTCTCCCAGCCCGACCCCACCTACGTCCTTCCCATCATCATCATCGTCACCATGTTCCTCACGCAGTTCATCACCCCTTCGCCCGGCATGGATCCCTCGCAGCGGCGCATGATGGCCTTCATCATGCCCATCTTCTTCGGCTTTATGCTCCTGCACTACGCCTCGGGCCTGGCCCTCTACTGGGGTACCGGAAACGTCATCATGCTCGGCATGCAGGTCGGCATCAACCGCTCCCACTGGGGCCGCGAAATGCATGAGATCGCCGCCCGCCGCGCCGCCAGCAAGCGCGGTAACCAGGGACGCAAATAAGAACACGCCGCCTCTCCGCGTCCGCGGTGTTTGCGCCGCGCCGCCGCGCCAGGATCAAGGATCGCCAGCTCTCCCGCCGATCCTTGATCGCTTCGTCCCGGGCCGCCGGATCTCCAGTCCCCCCGCTCGACCTTCGTGCCCGTTCCCGGCCTCTGCCTGCCTGCTCCGCTCCGCTGCGTCGCCCGTGCCGGCCTTTCCCTGTTCCCTAATCCCCGTTGCGTGTTTTATCGTCAGCGTATGGCCAGCCCCGTCGCCCTTCCCGCTCCGCGCCCCACTCCTGAAGCCGAAGAGATCTACCGCCGTTGGATTCAGTTCCTCGACGACGAGTTCGTCCGCCACAGCTCTCCCGAGCGCCGCGGTGAAATCGTGCGCGACCAGCTCTACCAGCTCTATCTCGGCCGGCCCGCGGGCGGCGGAAAGCTCAACCTCAACCTCACCTCCGAGCTGCCCGGCAACGTGCTCAGCCTCTCCCTCGATCCTCAGAATGTCACCCTTGAAGCCGAGCACTTCGCTGAGGTCGATCGGGAGCGCTTCGCGCGCCGCAAGCCGCTGCTCTGGTTCTGGCAGATGTTCGACCGCTCGCCCATCGGTCTCAATCACTGGCTCGGCCTGCGCTTCCGCTGCATGCTCGCCCGCCACCTCTTTGACCATGTAGGCTCCGGCGTCAAAATCTATCACGGCGTCGATCTTACCTTTGGCTACAACCTCTCCATCGGC
>JAJXXG010000513.1 GCA_021781255.1 Acidobacteriota bacterium | reverse complement strand
AGAAAGTGCTGTCGGAGGAAGACAAGCGATCGTTGGCGGATTCATTGAGTCTCATCGATTCCATGAAGGGTACGGACGCTCGCCTAGCCGCCGAGAAGTGTAGTAACGCAATCCGGCACTGCATGAAGGACGTGTCGCGGTCAGGAGCCGCTCATGCTGCGTAGGACCATTTGATTATGAGCAGGAACCCGCATGAACACCCGCGTGACAATGCGGGTCCCCGCAAATGACGACTAAAGCGCAAGCTACTCAGCGGGAAGGAGAAGATTGAAATGTCGAGTTCGAGCACTGTTATGATCCCAACTACAAATCATCGAGGAGCGGTAAACATAGCCGTTGCCACGGACGGAATACGCCTTCCAAGAGCGACAAGCGGACCCGTCCTGAACCTGGATCTGAAGACCATGGCCGAGCAACTTCGGAATGAGGGCGCGTGGTCAGACGGGCGCAACTCCCGCACGCTGGTAAAGCATGGCGATTTCCGCTTGGTGCTCACGGTGATGAAGACAGGCGCCCACTTGCACAAACACCATGCGCGTGGAACCGTTCTCATCCAGGTCTTGAGCGGCCATATCCAGGCACATATTCTTGACGAGGTCATCGAGGCGCCCGCCGGCCACGCGATCTCGCTCGATCCGGATCTGGAGCATGAGATAGAAGCTCTGGACGAAAGCGCTCTTCTAATCACGATTGCCTGGCCGCTTGATTTCAGCATCGTCCGTAGGGAGGCAGCCGCCAGCCCCAGGCGGCGCCTCCCTTCACTTTGCTCGATCGCGGACCACATCGAGGCCGCCACCCGGCCTAAGAGCGTCGCGGCATGATGCGTATCGTCTCCGGGATCCAGCCGACCGGCGAACTTCACCTCGGCAACTACCTCGGTGCATTGAGGCATTGGGTTGCGTTGCAGGCAGAGGCGGAGTGTTTCTTCATGCTCGCCGATCTGCACGCGATCACCACGCCTCAAAATCCAACGGAACTGCGCAAGCGGACCCTTGACACTGGAGCACTATTGTTGGCAATTGGAATCGACCCTGAACGATCGATGTTCTTTCTTCAATCACGGGTTCCGCAACACACGGAGCTGGCCTGGGTCTTGAATTGCTTCACTACTGTCGGAGAGTTGCGGCGTATGGTGCAGTTTAAGGAGAAGTCAGCTCATGGCGCCGGCCACGAAGCCACTGCCGGATTGTTCGCCTATCCGGTGCTGCAGACCGCCGACATTCTGCTGTATCAAGCCGACCGTGTGCCCATCGGTGAGGACCAGAGGCAGCATCTCGAATTGACGCGAATGCTCGCGCAGCGCTTCAACGCTCGATATCCGGAAACCTTCAAAGTGCCGGAACAGCTTATTGCTCCAGAAGGGGCTCGCATCATGGATCTTCACGATCCGCGAAAGAAGATGTCGAAGTCCCTAAAGTCTACCGCAGGATTGATCCGCCTGACCGACTCTCCGGAAGTGATTCGCTCGACAGTTGCCACTGCAACTACCGACTCCGGGCGTGAAGTTCGGTCATCTCCGGAAAAGCCTGGCATCAGCAATCTGATCACGATCTATTCAATTGTGGCCAGAGCGAGTCGCGAGCAGGCTGAGAGCACATTTTGCGGGAAGACATATGCAGATTTCAAAACCACTCTCGCGGATAGGTTGATTGAGTACTTGCGGCCTTTCCGAGAGCGATACGAACTGCTACGCCAGGACGGAGGATATGTTGAACGAATACTCCTCGATGGTTCGCACCGGGCGCAGACAACTGCAATACGAACTCTCGCAAGAGTCTACGAACGCGTGGGCTTCCTCGAATCTCCGAGCGTGTGAATAGTCAATGCAGAGTGTTTTCAATACTGATCTGCGACAAACGTCACGCCGCTGAGGACGAACGGCTCATTGCTGAAAGTTCGTCGCCGGGCTATAAGGGAAATCGTTCACGCGTAAGATTCACCTCAACAACTTAAAGGGACGGAGAAAACTCGATGAAATCAGCAATGGTAGCACTCGCTGTGCTCATGCTTGTGGGAGTCAGCTCGTATGCTGCGCCCAAGCCAACCAGTGGAACCTTCACCGGTGAAATCATGGACAGTGCCTGTGCGAATATGGGCAATCATGACGCCGGCTATAAGATGACCAATACGCATACACCCAAGGATTGCACCTTGGAGTGTGTCAAAGCAGGGAGCAAGTTTGTTCTCTACAACTCCGCGACCAAGACGGCCTACCAGTTGGACGATCAGAATAAGCCAAAGGAATTTGCCGGCCAAAGAGTGAAGATCATTGGGACCTACAACACGAGCACGAAGACGATTCACGTCGAGAAAATTGAAGCCGGCTCCTAGTGGGATCACTTTCCCGGGCCGACCGGCGCTATGGAGCGCGTACCTTGGGCTGACTCGGGAACGCAGCGCTGATTTTGCATCGCTCTTTCCAAATGAATGACAAAGCAAATCGACGTTCTCGTTTGCCACAGCTGTTTGCGGCAGTTGTTTTGATTGCGATTCTCGCTGCGATCGCTTATTGGGTGCTGACACGCAGCATTAGCGCGCTTCCTGAGCCAGGGCCGCTTGAAACCCGCATCTTTACCACGGCTCGGAGCTGGTATATCCGCAGGGCTGCAGTCCATTCAGATTCCAAAGCACCTGCAAACGACGCTGCGGAGATCTCGGCAGGGGAAGGGTTATTCAGCATGGGTTGCGCCTCGTGCCATGGAAACGATGGGCGCAGTCCGACAAACATTGGCAAGTCGATGTATCCGCGCTGCCCGGATCTCGGATAGATCGG
>JAJXXG010000155.1 GCA_021781255.1 Acidobacteriota bacterium | reverse complement strand
CCGAAATATCGTCCGTGGTTCACAGACCTGAAGAAACAGGCCGCGGCTCTGAACATTCCGCTCGATGTGCCCTGGCGCGAGTTGCCGGAGACCGTGCGCGAGGCTGTCCTGCGTGGAAAGGGCGAGTTTGCCGGGGTCTTTGGTTTTTTTGCGCAGCTTGAGCGCAAAAAGTACAAGCTGCATGTTCGCGTGATGCTGAGCAAGTATCGTGGCTACGCTGAGTGCCCTGATTGCCGCGGCCAGCGGCTGCGCGCCGAGGCTCGTGCCGTTCGCCTGAACGGCCTGAACATTTGCCAGGCCGCTTCCCTCACGATTGCCGCGGCGCACGAGTTCTTCTCAGGCCTCACGCTCACGCCAATGCAGCAGGAAATTGCCGGGCAGATTCTGCACGAGGTTCGCCAGCGCCTGACTTTTTTGAATGCCGTGGGCCTGGAATACCTGACGCTTGACCGTCTCGCTTCCACGCTCTCTGGCGGCGAAGCCCAGCGCATCCAGCTTGCCACGTCGTTGGGTTCACAGCTTGTTGGCGCACTTTATGTGCTCGATGAGCCTTCAATTGGTTTGCACACACGTGATACCGCGCGGCTCATCCGCATCCTGAAAGACCTGCGTGACCTGGGCAACACGATTGTTGTGGTGGAGCACGATGCCGATGTACTTCGCTCTGCCGACCATTTGCTGGATCTTGGCCCCGGCGCGGGCGAGTTCGGTGGCAAGCTGCTGGCCTCCGGAGTTCTGGCGGAGATTGAGGCGAACCCACAGTCGCTCACTGGCCGTTATCTCTCCGGCCAAATTGCCATCCCTGTGCCTACGCGCCGACGTGCGCCGGGCCGCGAAAAGCTCATCCTGCGCGGTGCGCGGGCCAACAATTTGTGCGACCTGACGGTGGAGATCCCTCTCGGCCTGCTCGTGGCCATCACTGGCGTTTCGGGCTCTGGGAAATCCACGCTCGTACATCAGGTGCTTTACCGTGCGGTTGCACGCGCACTGGGCCAGACGGATGGCGCGGACCCCTCCGGACTGTTTTACTCGCTTGCAGGCGCGGAGCGGCTGAATGATGTGGTGCTCGTGGACCAGACACCGATTGGCCGCACGCCGCGCTCCAACCCCATCACTTACATCAAGGGATTTGATCTTGTGCGCGAGCTTTTTGCTTCGCAGCCGGAGGCCAAACGGCGCTCGCTGACGCCGGGCCATTTCTCCTTTAACGTTCCCGGGGGCCGCTGCAACACCTGCGAGGGCGACGGCACGGTGACTGTGGAGATGCAGTTTCTTGCCGACGTGGAGCTGCCTTGCGAGGACTGCGGCGGCACGCGCTACCAGCCGCGCATTCTCGAGGTGCGCTACAAAGGCAAAAACATTCACGACGTGCTGCAGATGACAGTGAAGGAGGCACTGCGATTCTTTGCCGGGCAAACACGCCTGCTGGAAAAGCTCGCAGTTCTGGATGAGGTCGGGCTTGGCTACCTGCGCCTAGGTCAGTCGGCCACGACGCTTTCCGGCGGCGAGGCGCAGCGCGTGAAACTGGCCGCGCACCTTGCCCAGGTCCGCTCCGCCAATGCAAATGCCAAACCCTCGCAGGCTAGCCGGGTGCTCTACATTCTGGACGAGCCCACCACGGGCCTGCACTTTGATGATGTGTCGAAGCTGCTCACGGCCTTCAAGAAGTTGCTGGACGGCGGCGGATCACTACTGGTGATTGAGCACAACCTCGACATCATTAAGTCGGCCGACTGGGTCATCGACCTCGGGCCCGAAGGCGGAGACGGCGGTGGCCAGATTGTTGCCGAAGGGACACCGGAAGAGATCGCCCAGAACCTGCATTCACACACCGGGCAGCATCTTGCGCGGGTACTGTAAGCTGGCCAGCGAGGACTACTTCGTGCTTATCATCCTTGGAACCATTCGCATTCCCGTCGAGCAGCTCAATCGCGCACAGCCCATCATGGCTCGCATGATTTCCGCAAGCCGTGCCGAAGAGGGTTGCCTCGACTACTCGTATGCCGAGGACGTTCTCGTCCCCGGACTCATTCATGTCGCTGAACGCTGGACCACTCGTGCCGCGCTCGACCGCCACTTCCAGCAGCCACATCTGGCCGAGTGGCGCGCGGCATGGTCTGAACTCAGCATCGCTGATCGTCAGCTTTTCCTGTACGAATCTGCAGGTCCACAAATTATCTAGAGAACCATTCGTGGGCAGGAAAGGAATGTCCGTCTCTCACTGCATTGTCGTGATTGCACAGTTCTCGCGACGAATAGGTTCGCCGGGTTTTCCGAGATGGAACATGTGGCTGCAGCCGATCAGCGCGCTGCCGGTCATAGCGCCCTGGTAGACGTAGACGGTTCGGTTGGAGGGTTGATAGACGAGCAGGGAACTGTTCTCGTTCAATCCCGTTAGCCGGAACTGCAACTCGCCATCGCCAGCATAGCTTGAAGCGCGCGCTGCCCGCACATTTCCAAGCCACATACCAAGCGCCAAGGCCACCAGCGCCAGCAGCCCACCCTGCCACACATGCAACCCGTTCTTCATTCCCGAAGTCTCCTTGTTGAGAAGTTTTTGTCGATGGATAGACGCTGTTGCGCGATTTGCTGCTCGCCAAGTTTCTTGCCGCTCGCGGAGACAGGTTCCTTGGAAGGCACTGGCGGGCTTTGGCGGCATTGACAGGGCAGCGGATTCCGGGCTGTAATCAATTCATGGGGATGGAGTTCCCCTTGAACCGCCGTCCTTTCTTTTGCGCGGACGGCTGATGACTCCTGGCAGGTGGTACTGTCGTGGA
>JAJXXG010001014.1 GCA_021781255.1 Acidobacteriota bacterium | reverse complement strand
GCTCGTGAACGGACTTCGGACCACCTTCGCGAACACCGGGAACCCGCTTCAGATTCTCGTGCTGCGCAAGGGAGGCAACTCGGAGCTGGGAAGTTCTGTTTCTCGTGAGTCGTACGAATTGCTGCGTACCATGAGCGGGATCGCGAAGAACAACGCCAATGAGTCGACGGCGTCGCTCGAAATGGTCCAGGTGATCAATCTCCCCAGCCTCGATGACCCCAAAGGCATGAACGTCACACTGCGCGGGCTCCTCCCGGTTGGCATTGCGATGCGAAACGTGCACCTGGCGAGCGGACGGTGGTTTCAAGCGGGGCATCGGGAGATCGTCGTCGGCAAGTCTATTGCGCAGCGCTATCCGGATACCCAGTTGGGCCGGAATCTACGCTTTGGCAAGGGCGATTGGTTGGTCGTCGGGATCATGGATGGCGGGCAATCGGCGCTCAACAGCGAGATCTGGGGTGACCTGAACCAAGTCAGCTCTGACTACAACCGCGAAGACAATCTGAGCTCGATCCTTGTCCGCGCGATTGGCCCGGCAGAAGTTCCCGTGCTAATCAAGACGATCGGCGCCGACCGGCAATTGAACCTGACCGCTCTTTCGGAGCCCGCGTATTACGCCAGTCAGACATCCTCCGGTGCGCCGCTGGAATTTCTCGGCATCCTCGTCGCCATCATCATGGCCATCGGCAGCAGCTTCGCGGCCATGAACACCATGTATGCCGCGGTTTCGCGGCGAAGCCGGGAAATCGGTACGCTCCGCGTGCTCGGCTTTTCGCGCGCGAGCATTCTGGTGAGCTTCCTCATCGAGGCGTTGTTGCTTTCCATCGCCGCCGGCCTCCTGGGTTGTCTCATCACCCTGCCGTTGAATGGCGTCACAACCGGCGTCGGCAACTTCTTCACGTTCAGTGAAATTGCCTTCCACTTCCGCGTCGGCCTCTCCACTATGGCCATCGGCGTTATCTTTGCTGCAATTGTCGGGGCGATAGGAGGATTTTTCCCTGCGCGGAATGCTGCAAAGAAAGAGATCCTGGGGGCGCTGCATGAAGCCTAACCTCGATTCCGAGCTGGAAGGTCTGCGCATTGAACGAACTCGGGAGCCGGACCCGAAGAGGCGTCCAGGAGCACGGTGGAGCATTCTGGCTGCGATTATTGCGATTGGAGCGGCCGCTGTGATCACCGCATACGAACTTCACGATTCGGCGCCACTCGTCGAAGTGACCCGCGTGAGGGCGGCGCAGAGCGCTATCACAGGCGACACCCCCGTTATTCTCAATGCCACCGGCTATATCGTCGCGCACCACGAAATCCAGGTGGCTTCCAAGGTGAGTGGAAAGGTGTCATGGATCGGTGTGGACGAAGGCAGCGCCGTCAAAAAAGGAGAAGTCCTCGTTCGTCTGGAAGACACCGAGTACCGAGCCCAGGTCGAACAGGCCAAAGGCAATCTCGCTAATCTCGAAGCCAAGCTTCTGGAACTCAAGCACGGCTCCCGTCCTCAGGAAATCACCCAGGCACAGGCGAATCTCCTGCAAGTGCAGGCCGACCTGACCAGCAGCCGTCTCTCATTTGAGCGAAGCAACGCGCTCTATCACGACGGGATCATCTCCCGGCAGGACTTCGACACCGCGCAATACAACTACAAGAATCTGCAGGCCAAGGTGAACTCGCTCAAAGACGCTTATGACCTGGTCGAAAAAGGACCGAGGCAAGAAGAGATCGACGCCATGAAGGGCGAGGTCGAGCAAGCCGATGGGCTCCTAGCCTACGACAAGGACCAGGAAAACAACACCGTCATTCGATCTCCCATTGACGGACGCGTTCTGGAGCGAGCTGTAGAGGTGGGTGAGTTTGTCACGAACGGCTTTGTCGGCGACAAGGGAGCGAAGGGATACGTCGTCACCCTCGCCGATCTGAATGACCTCCAGGTCGAACTCGACATTTCTGAGAACGATTTTTCGAAAATACGTATAGGCAGCAAGGCGATCGTGACCACTGATGCATATCCCGATCGGAAATACAATGGCAAGCTGGTTGAAATTTCCCCGGTCGCCAACCGGCAAAAGGCGACGGTTCAGGTGAAGGTGCAGATCCTGCAACCGGACAATCATCTTCGGCCCGACATGAATGCAACGGTCGCCTTCGTCGATCGAACGCACTCGCGCCAGGAACAGTCCGTCAATCCGGTCATCACGATTCCTGCAGCAGCAGTCAAAGACCAGACCGTCTTTGTGGTCGCTGAAGGAAGAGTGGTGCGCCGCCACGTGCAAACCACCTCCACCACCCCCATGGGCGTCAAAATTTCCCAGGGCCTGCAGGGTGGCGAAGATGTGATTCTCAACCCACCCGCAAATCTGAGAGACGGAGAAAAAGTTCGAGTCGAAGGAGATCAACCATGACTGAAACGATCATCGAAAGCCAGGGACTCACCAAAGAGTTCGTCAAAAACCAGTTTCACGTTACTGCACTCAAAGATGTAGACCTCGCGATTGAGAAGGGCGCCTTCGTGGCGTTGATGGGGCCATCCGGTTCGGGAAAGTCCACGCTTCTGCACCTTGTCGCGGCGCTGGATAAGCCGACCTCCGGCGAAGTGCGGGTTCTCGGCATGAATCCTCATCAACTTCGCGAACGGGAGGTCGCTCGCTGGAGGAACACGCACGTGGGCTTCGTCTTTCAGTCGTTCAATCTCATCCCCGTGCTGACCGCACTGGGAAACGTCGAGCTTCCTTTGCGCCTCACCTCGCTCTCGCCGGCAAAACGCCGCGAGCACGCGGATAGGGCACTTCGCGTTGTAGGGCTTGAAGGGCGCCTGCAACACCTGCCCAGCGAACTTTCAGGTGGCCAGCAACAGCGGGTCGCGATCGCCAGGGCGTTCGTGACCGATCCCGATCTGATCCTCGCGGATGAACCTACCGGAAATCTTGACGCGGTATCTGCCAACGAAATCCTTACATTGCTCGCGCAACTGTGCAAGAAATTCGGCAAAACCGTTGTGATGGTGACCCACGATCCGCATGCTGCCGAGTATGCGGGAATCGTCTATCACATCGAGAAAGGAAACCTCCTTCCGTCGAACCCGGCGCCAGTACATCAACCTGCCGCTGACCATTGAGGCATTGAGGAGCTTTGCCGATAGGTCGAGTGAATGAATTGAACAACACTGCCAAAGACGGGAGTTGGCTCTCGGCTGACAGCACCGCGACGCCGCTATGGCTCCGGTTTGGGTTCTGGATGTGCACTGCTATCGCTGTCGCTGCGGTCATACGGCGCCTTGTCGCACTTGCGATGCCATCATCCTCCGGGCCGCCCCAAATGGTCGAACTGGATCGGATATTCGCTTCCCACGCGGCTCTCACGCTGGCGCATATAGTTCCGGCTCTCGCCTTCGTGGTAGTGACACCGTTTGCAATTTTCCGCCGCTTTTCATCTCTCACCTGGCCTGAGCGCTGGCTGCTTCCACTCGGAGTGGTTGTCGGCCTAACTGCCTATGCCATGAGCGTATATGCTGTTGGCGGGTGGATCGAGCGCGGCGCCGTCCTTTTCTACGACAGCCTATTTTTGTTCTCGCTTGCCCGCGCCTGGCTTTATAGAGTCCGCGGCCAGACATTGCTGAAGACGCGGTGGCTAACGAGAGCGATCTGCATTCTTCTCGGCATCGCAACAACTCGACCGGTCATGGGTGTCTTCTTTGCCACCAGCAGGTTGACGCACCTCGGTCCTCATCAGTTCTTCGGGATCGCTTTTTGGATTGGCTTTTCAATCAACTGGATCGTTGCCGAGAGCTGGCTTCATTTCAAGAACCGGCAGTCGAACACATGAACGTGCATGAGCGTCAGGACCAGCAACTGACACGTTCAAAGGGGTCATTTCAATGGCCGAGGAAATGCGGCCCAAGGATAAGAAGGACAATATTGCTGAGTAGGTGCTTGAGAACGGTGTTGAACCTCGAACGAGTAGCCCGGTGGACGTATCCGGTAGCGATCCGAGAGTTGAAGGTGTGGGGCAGCGCAACTGGATATTGCCACTGGAGATAACGGGAGGCCCTCCAAACTCGTCTCGCTTGCAGCTTCCCACTATCACTGTATGCCCACAATTCACACTTGCTGCCATCTCATGGTTCAACTCGGTATTGCAGAGTAATAGGGCCGCAGCTATTACAAAGGGGGTAGACAGAGGGCACTGCCATACTATGCATTCACAATGCAGCCACCTTATGCGCCAAGTCACACACGGTGGTCATGAAGCTGGAGCCTCCATGTAAGCGACCATGTGCGCGAAGATATCGTCGGCTCTGACGGCATTCTCTGGACAATCAATCACCGATTTCTCCTCGCGTCCGCGCAGTACCGCATCCATCTCCGTGAGAATCTGCGCGGCATCGTCCGCCGTCGCCGCGCGGAGGATCTCGTTCTTCTTGAGATCCCGAGCGGTGAACCCGCAGAGGCGATCCCGGATTTCCCCGGCAAAGCGGTTGAGTTCCTCATCCTGATTCACGTTGAGGCGAGGCAGCAACTCGACGAGTTCGCAGATATTGGTCACCAGCGAAGCATGGAAGCGCGACTCGGGTTCATTGAGGCGCTCGACCATGTGAACAACGACGCCCTTCAGCCGCGTCCACAAGTCCTCAGTCCCTTTCTGCAGCGACTGCCGAACATTCTCATCGATCTCCTGCGCCACCCGCGCCTGTTCTTCCTCAGAGAGCGTCACCCGGAAATCGTTGCCGCTCGGGATGGGAAGGACTTCGAGTTTGACCCCGAACTTGTTCCGCAGCTTGTCCGTCGACGGGTAATCTTCTTCCCGGAAGAGTCCGTTGAGCTCCGGCCGGACCTGCTCGATGTAGCTGGGATAGACGGCCAAGAACTCCTCCACCTGCTGCGCGAAGGCCTGCTCGAACTCCCGCATCTTCGTGGTCAGTTCGAAGTAGAAGTGGGCTGGCAACAGGCGATAACCCTCGTCGGACCAGGGCAGCGTGATTTTGTAGAAGTACTGACGAATCTGCCCGGATAGAGTTCGCAGCGATTCCAGTCGCTCCGCTTCCCGGAGCAGTTGCTTGTTGTAACGGCCGGCGCCGGCATAGGCTCCGTGCTGCTCGGCAACCTCCCGGCTGACCTTCCGGTCGTGTTTGATCGCAGTCCAGATACTGATATGGACGGCGGCCAGCATGGCGCGTTCGGTAATCATTGCAGGACCTCCGCATGTTCCACGCCGAAGCGGATGAACTCCGTCGTATGGGTGATGGCCCGATCGCGGGCGGCGGCGTCGCGCATGGCGAGCACCCGCATCTCGGTCGGCATCCGGTCGAGGTACCGGATTCCCTTGGGAATCGAATGGTCGGTCAGCGCGCGGCCGAGAGCCGTGGCAATTGCAATCCGCGCCGACGGCTCCTCGGGGAGAGGCGCCGCATCGGGATTGAGCAGGATTTCGTCGATCGACGGCAGTTGCCGGAAGAGGCGCAGGAAGGCGACCAGCTCCGTGGTCGCCGCCTCGCCGATCGTTCCCTCCAGCAGCTGCGCCTCGATCTCCGTCGTGCCAGCAAAGAAGCCGCTCTGCTGGCGGCGGGCAAAGCCGGTCAGTACGTTCGACGCCATCTCCCAGGAGCGCGGCGTCGGCCACGCGTTCACGTCGGATGCCGCATCGGGATCGTGGAGGAGTGCCGGCTTGAAGCGCAGGAAGGCGATGATCTCGGGACGAATTCCCGCCTTCACGGCCCACTTGCACCAATCCAGGAAGTCGGGTTCAAGGTCGAGATGGACGAAACGATTCCGCAGCGGTCGCGGCATCGAGAAGTGGACACCTCGCTCCGATGCCGGATTACCGGCCGCGATTACCACCCAGCCATCCGGAAGCCGATACTCGCCGAGCTTCCGGTCGAGGACCAGCTGGTAGCAGCCGGCCTGGGTCATCTGCGGCGCCGCAGTTAGCTCGTCGAGGAACAGAATGCCCTCGCCATCGAGCGGCAGGAATTTCGGCGGCACCCATTCCGCGCGGTCTGCTGAAATTCGGGGGAGACCGCGCAGATCGACGGGATCCAGTTGCACCGCTCGAATATCGAGAAAGTCGCATTTGCGGTCCGCGGCGACCTGGGCGACAATTTGTGACTTGCCGACGCCGCATGCGCCCCAGACGTGCAGGGGCACACGTTCACCGATCAGCGCATGTAGCGCCTCGTGGAGCTCTGAAGGTTTCATTGGAATTGAGATCCTTTTTTCTGGGTGGCAATAGAAGAAGGAGGCTCTTGAGGTTGGCAGCACAACGGCGGATTAGAACGGGTGCTGCCTGGTTAACTATCTTGATTCCGCACCTCATCGGAATTGCCCAGCGCTCCGCAAGACACGGCATTCATTCGCTTTCCGATGCTCCCAAGGCCGATACCATGTAATCAGTGCGAGCGCTCAGCCCCAGGGCTAGGTTCTCTTGTGGAGCAAGCAATGCAGGTCGGAACCATTGGAAGGCTTTATTCGCTTTTGAAGTCGCGACCGAAACCAGTACTTCTTCTGGGAGCTGGTGCATCGATACGTTCTGGAATTCCCGGGGCAGCAGGCGTAGTAGAGAGAGCCGCCCGCTGGGCATATGCGCATCAGCACGGTCGGTCCGAAGAGGATCCCAGACTACAGCGAAGTGATTGGTTGCCTTGGCTCCAGGAGCAACCGTGGTTTGACCAAGACGCACCGCTTGTCGACAACTATCCAGCGGTTGTCCAGCACCTGCTTCAACCCCGTCATGCTCGCGCAGAGTTCTTCCGCAAGCTGCTATCGCCTGGAATTGAGCCCAGCCCTGGATACGACAAGCTTGCGGAGTTTCTGCATCTGCAGCTTGTTCATACGGTTCTCACCACGAATTTCGATTCGCTTCTAATGGATATGCGCGCCCAGAAGGGACGTCCACATTTCATCAATGCTATCCAGACGAATTCGGACTACACCAAGTTCACCACAGATCCGCAGTATCCGCAGCTCGTGTATCTACATGGATCAGTCGATCATTACACTGATAAGAATCTCATCGACGAGGTGCAGCGGCTCGATCAGGAGCTGATTGGCATACTGTTGCCGCTTCTTAGAGATCGACCGCTCATTGTTGTTGGGTATCGTGGCGCCGAGCCTTCCGTTATGCGTCATCTATTGATCGAGAATGCGGAGAGCTGTCACTTCTATCGCCATGGCATTTTTTGGTGTCGACGTTCCAGTGAATCGACTCAAGAACTCCCTGGAATGGTCGAGGAACTAGCGAAGACGATTGGCGAGAATTTCAGCATAGTGGATATCGAGGGCTTCGATGAGTTGTTTGCCCGTGATCTTTGGGCATTGAATCTCGACGCCGAACTCACATTTTCCGCGCCTGACTCGACAAATTCCCATCGCCAGTCACCAACATTCGATATGTCGGTTGCAGGCGTGGCTGTCAAAGAGCTGGATTGGTCGATCCTGCACACCCGCATCCTGCAATATGCCGAGGCGTTGAAGCTAAGCGTTCCATCCCAAGTCGATCGATATTGGATCTCTGAACAGCTCTTCAATCTCAATCTCGCCGCGCGAGAGACCAACCCGCCCACACAATCGCTCACGAATGCCGGCGTCCTACTCTTTGGAAAGCAGCCTGAGCGATATATCACATCAGCGGTAACGAAGATCAGAGCAGCGGGCAACCCCGAATGGCTCACGAGAGTACGTCAGCCCATTGAAAGTGGAACTCACGAAAGCGATGGTGACGGGTTCGAAGGGACTATTCTAGGAAATCTCTGGGAGCAATTTGAACAAATTACGCAATTCTTGGGAGCTTTCAATCGGCCTTTCCGGCTGAAAGGTGAAGTGTCTGAGACTGTCATCCCATATCCGCCACTCGCTCTAAAGGAAGTCATCGTGAATGCCTTAGTGCATCGTGACTATCGGGTGCCCGGGCACATCGAAATCATGGTGACTCCTTCGAGCATCAAAATATCGAATCCTGGCGGATTGGTCGAGGAGGTCCAGCACCGGGTTGAGCAGGGCTCCATTGAATCTGAAATCCGGCGCGGTCGCCGAGGGATAAAAGGCTATCGGAACCCAGTATTGGCCGATCTTTTCTATGGCAGTGGGGAGATGGATAAGAGGGGCTCGGGCCTATCGGATGTCTTGCGAGACGTTAGGAACAACGGTGGCGACGTCCGATTCGGGCCGGACGAAAATAACACCGCATTCGACATCGAAATCTTCTCAAGACCAGAGGCCGTCGATCAGTCGACCGGGACAGCATCTCCGCTCATACCGACGACCAGCCGCTATGCGGCGAACATTATTGAGGTAGTAAAGATCCCTGCCTATCTGCACCACGCCGGTACGACTGTGTCCCGCCTCAGCGAAATTTGGGAGGAGGCCGGCGATGATTGGATCCCCCCATTCCTTTTCCACGATGGCCGGTTCTTCAGCTTCTATGATCTTGAGGCTCGGAACAATCCACTGTCTCGTTTGCTCGATGGTGGCGACTGCGAGACGTTGACGAGTGCCGAGTTCTCTTCGACGCCAGATGGTTCTCGACGACTTGTCCAACTTCTGAACATGACTCTTGAAGCTCATTTGTACCAGCGGGGTCTCTTCGTAGATAAGAAGCGGAAGCGAGCCTACTTTCCAAAAGAAGAAGATGGCCCACGCGTGATCACGTACCAAGCGCGCTTACGAAGAGCGACGCGGACCGTGGTGAAAGCACGAATCTCTCCTCGAACTGAGAAAGTCCAGTATTGGGAACATCAAGCGTTCAGCTATCGGTTTGAACAGTTTGGCGACACTTGGGCCCTAATCATCGAGCCCGGTTATGTTTTTACCTTCAATGGGTTGAAAGGCTTACTTGCCTCGGAGCGAGTGAATGCGCTTTCAACGAAGCGCGCGTCGAGAGACTATAACAACGCGGTCCTCAACGACATTTCATTTTGGCTTTGGGTCGTCGCAAAGGGAGAAGTTGGGTCTTTTGATCTCACGCCTGAACCGCCCGTCTCTGACCTTCTGCCAGGCGAAACGCGCTCATTGTCCCGATTCCCCCTCGAACCAGAAGCGCACGTTACCTTGATGGCGAAGTTTCCGTCGGTCGCTATTACCGACTCCGCTTTCGTTGAAGAACAGGATATCGAACCCACAGAAGGTGAGATCGACGACGATCTCATCAACGAAATTGCAGAGCTCGCTGAGACCTCCCGCATAGAAGCAGAAGAGGAGGATCATGCCGATACAAATTGATCTTTGTCAAATGGATGAACCGCTACTGGAGTTTGGCGGCCCAGGTGAATTTTCCGATGTGCGCCAAGGACTTCGCGAAGCAGGCCCTTTTGATCTACGATTCGGCGCCGGAAGAAACGAGATGATCACGGTTGGACTCGTTGGCCCGGATCAGATGATCGAGGCAACGCAGAAATGGCTCAACCGCTGTGCGGACTTCATTCCTGGGGCAGCGGACATAACGCAGTATCCCGCATACCCCGGCTTTGACGAGGTGTTCCGAGCCAAAATGGTTACGGACGCGCGATTTGTGCGCAGCCTTGGTGGAGAGTCGGGAGACTTGGCTGCAGCGCTACGCGAAGGTGATGCAAAAGTTCGGTTCGAGAGTGTTCTGGACCTGTATTCAGAAGGCGTACGTCACCTCGCTTCGATGGAGACGAAGAAGCCCGACGTCATTCTTTGCTGTCTCCCAGCGGAACTCATCGTACGTTGCTGGTCGCTGAACTCATCACTGACGAAGGAAGAAAAGGCAGCAGTCGCTCAACTCAAAAGGAAGCAGAAAGACACCCAGATGTCGTTTTCGTTTGAGAGCGAAGCTATCGAAGAACAGCCTGAGGACCTTCTTCAGCGTGATTTTCGCCGTGCTTTGAAAGCTCGCGCGATGCGCTATCGGATGCCCGTTCAGATCGCGACTCGGGACCTTGTCGAAGACCACGAGTCAAACCAAGCTCCCAACATCAGAGCGTGGAACAGCTCGGTTGCTCTCTACTACAAGGCCGGAGGCATACCTTGGCGCCTCAATCTCGATGGTCCAGAGAGCTGCTTTGTCGGAATCAGTTTTCACCACCTGAAAACCACCCAGAGACATCTCGTTCAATCGAGTATCGCCCAGGCGTTCTCCAGCAAAGGGGAAGGGTTTGCCCTTCGTGGAGGAAATGTGGATTGGAGCGAAGATCAGGGACGGAATGTCCATTTGACGGACGCTCAAGCCGCCGCGCTCGCCACCAATGTGCTCGAAGAATATCGAGATCGCACCGGCGGTGACCCCGTCCGCATGGTCTTCCATAAGACATCTGCGTTTAGTGAGTCTGAGCGCGAGGGGTTTCGACATGCTTTATCGTCAGTCCCAGTTATCGAACTCATCAACCTGATGCCGACTCAATTCCGTCTGTTGCGCTTTGGCTCGTACCCTCCAAATCGAGGTACGCTGTGCATAATCAACAACGCTAAGTCGTATCTCTTTACAACGGGCTACATGCCTTCGTTTGGGACCTATCCAGGGCCACATATACCTGCACCTATTGAGATTCGGAGCGACCGAGCCGTTGATTTCGAGCGTGTGGCAAAGGACATTCTTGGGCTCGCACGCATGAACTGGAATACTGCAAGCATGTCGGGCGGACAGCCGGTTACTCTGGCTTTCTCGAGAAAGATAGGAGGCATCATGGCCGAGTATGGAGAAGACGACTCTGTGTCGCCACTGTCGTCTTTTCGCTACTACATGTGAGTTACCTTGTGGATCTTCAAGGCGGAGCCAGCGAGAAACCTGGAGAGAAGGAGTCCTTCTTTGGGCGTCGCTTAGTACCGACAAACCGGCACCGGACATGTTTTCCGGCGGCACGCCGTCAATGATGCTTTTTCGCTTGGTCCGGCACTTTGCGGAACACGCAATTGAAAATCTCATGTGCTAGATCCACTGATTCTTCGATCGCCTGTCGCGTGGGAACGACCCGCACATTCACCTGTCGCTCCCGCGCAAGCCGGATTCCGGCAATCAAACAGGCTCCCAGATAGACCATTCCGCGATTGATTCGTGGCAGGTGTGCGTCGGGGTCGAACATCAGATTGCCCCCGCGCGCTTCTGGCGATTCACCAGCTGATCCACTCGTCCGAGGAATACTTCCGATGGCAGGTAACGGCGTTTCTCGCCGCACAGCGGGCACTCGACGACAATTGACTGGAACGGAAATTCGCCGGCGCCGGTCGGGACGTCCCGGCGGCATTTCTTACAGGCGACAACGAAGGTCGTGTCCTTTCGGCAAGGCTGCATGAAATGGGGTGTGCAAGGTTGGTAGGGTGAGTCAGCCGGATAAGGGCGGCTGACGATGGCGGTGAAGAAGTCGGCA
>JAJXXG010000566.1 GCA_021781255.1 Acidobacteriota bacterium | reverse complement strand
AGTTCCGAAGTTGGGCGATAGGCCCGTGAACGAGCTGTACATCTTGTCACGCACACTATGGGCAAGTTTCTCGATCTCCACAACTTTGCGAAGCTGCTCCGCTGTTAGCTCTGTCTGATGGGAGCTATTAATCTCGGCATTCAGCTCTGCGGCCAGCTTGACAAGCTTCTGGGTATCGGCAACCAGCGCCTTTTGACGTTCAACATTGATAATCCCCAGACGCCTTTCCCGAGCGATTCTTTCCGCCGGATCGCCGCTTCCCTCTCCCGGCACTACCGTCGGGTCATTCGCCCAGCCGTGAGGGGGGAACGGGGAGGCGCCGGGATTACTGTTCTGAGCGAAGGCAAACCCTGCAGCAGCAAGGAAGTAGCCTGCAAACAGAAGCGCCGGGACGACATTTCTGAAAGAGAAGATGTGGCCCGTGCGCAGGAAGGGAGTTGGGTTGACTGGCGTCATGGGCGGGCTCCCGAATTTTCTGAGCTGAGAACCGGCCTCATCTCATCCCGGACCTTGTGGGCCAGCTGTTCGATTTCACCGGCCTTGCGAACTACGGGGACGGAGAGCTCATCTTTAGTGGTTTTCTCGACTTCTGCCTTAAGCATATTGGCAAGCAGGAGCAGGTTGGCACACTCGTCATTGATCTGCTGGCGGCGCACATCTCCTCCCGCGTTCGCGGGTATCGGCTTCTCAATCACTGGTGCCGCGGCCACGGCAGATGAGGCGCTGGAAACTGGCAGTCGGGGAGCCGTAATGATGATGGGCGCCGTTTGCTTATCGGCCGGATTTCCGTCGTCGTTCAACTCGTCGGGCGGCGTTGTGTCGAGGGTGTCTTCGTCGGTGTGATCCGTCGCGGCGGCAGGAGAAGCCGAAGCAGACTGGGACGATGAAGCAGCCTTGACAGGGGGAGCCGGCTGCTGCGCGCAAACGGGCTTTTGGTAACAGAGCGCGAGCAAAGCAAGCCCCAGGAAGAAGGAGCCTGTAGTCGATCTCCTAGAGAGCAAGACAGCGCGCATCAAGGGGCCGGAGCAGTGTGGATGCATGAAATCTACCTCCTGCCGAGGCGAGGAAAGGACCTGAGCAGGGGCACCGGAACGTCCGGACGTGCCTTGGTCCACAGTCTAGTCTAGTTAGAGGGGTTTTGGCATGCTTTTGATGTTCGCTGTTTTGGAATCGATGCTGCCAGTCCAGACGCCATTCATGGGCAAGGTACTGGAAGAGTGGCAGTCGGACGGCCAGGACTTTATACGCACTACCCTGCCGAGGCTGGTCGGGACTATCGTCATTGCCCTGTTGCTCAATAAGTTGCTGCGCATCATCACGCGCCGCATGGTGCGAGTGGCGGAGATGCATGCGGCGGGGCCGGGCCGCGTCTCCGAGGTCAAAACGCTGGCCAGCGTCATTCGCGCCACTGGGTTGGCGGTGATTGGAACCATTGCCGGGCTGCAGGTGCTGGCGGCAGTGGGTATGAACCTGGCGCCGCTGCTGACCTCTGCCGGCATCGCGGGGGTAGCCATCGGATTGGCAGCCCAGACGATCGTCAAAGACATGTTCAATGGCGTGCTGATCCTCATCGAGGGACAATTTAACGTCGGCGACGTGGTCGACATCGCCGGCCTCACCGGCACCGTCGAGGCTATGTCGCTACGCAAGACAACGATTCGCGACGGAGGCGACGGGACGCTCTATGTCGTTCCCAATTCACAGATCACGACGGTCGGAAATATGAGCTCTGACTTTTCGCTTGCTACCATTCCTGTGAGCGTGGATTTCTCCGCGAACCCGGACGAGGTAATGGCACTGCTGAAGCAGGTTGCGATGGAGGTGCGAAACAGCGAGCAGTTCAGCGCCCTGTTCAAGGCCGATCCACAGGTGCTGGGGGTGGACGCGGTGAAAGGCTCGCAACTGATCTTTCCGGTGATCTTCAAGACGCTGCCTTCGCAGCAGTATGCGCCCATGCGGGAGTTTCAGCGCCGGGTACGGCTGGCGCTGGAAGCGCACCACCTGCTGCCGGGCGATCCGCTGCGGGTCTTTGGAGCTACTGCCGCCAGCCGACCGCCGCAGGATACCGGAGGCACGCAAAAGCCGGATCCGACGACGTTGAAACCTCAGGAGACGAACCCGTTTAGCGGGGAGTGACCAGGAAACATGAAAAAGGCCTCCAGCCGAAGCTGGAGGCCTTTTGTTGTGCGCCGAAGCGCGGTTCGATGAGCGCAAAGCTCAGTACATGCCGTCCATGCCGCCGCCGTGACCGCCGGCCGGCGCCGCAGACTTGGGCTCCGGAATCTCGCAGATCAGGGCTTCGGTGGTGAGCAGCAGAGCTGCAATCGAAGCCGCGTTCTGGAGAGCCGTGCGCGTGACCTTGGTGGGGTCGATGACGCCGGACTTGACCAGGTCTTCGAAGGTGCCGGTCTGCGCGTTGTAGCCAAAGTGTGCTTCCTTGGACTCGAGCACCTTGGCCACAACCACCGCGCCCTCTTCGCCGGCATTGGCGACGATCTGGCGGAGCGGCTCTTCGAGCGAGCGGAGAACGATCTGGGCGCCGATCTTCTCGTCGCCGCTGAGGGTCTCAACCAGCTTCGCAACCGCGGGAACGGCACGCACCAGGGCTACGCCGCCGCCGGGGACGATTCCTTCCTCGACTGCCGCGCGGGTGGCGTGCAGGGCATCCTCGACGCGAGCCTTCTTCTCCTTCAGCTCGGTCTCAGTGGCTGCGCCCACCTTGATGATTGCGACGCCGCCAACCAGCTTGGCAAGGCGCTCCTGCAGCTTTTCCTTGTCGTAG
>JAJXXG010000048.1 GCA_021781255.1 Acidobacteriota bacterium | reverse complement strand
TGGCTGCCTCGTAGGCAGCTTCGGCGCTCGCCAGGTTCGCCTCGTCCTTTTGCACCGCCGTCTGGAAATCCGTCGGATCCAGGTCCGCGATCACCGTACCTTTGTCGACGTACTGGTTCTCCTCCACGTTCACCTTGATCACGTGTCCGGCAATGCGCGAGCTGATCTGGATCAGATTGCCGCTGATCTGCGCGTCATCCGTGTCCTCGTAGTAAGTGGAGTGCCACCAGAAGAGCAATGCGCCAACCACCAGAATCGCTACCAGGCCAATCACGATAAAACGGCGGCGCGACTTGTTACGCGGATCTGTGGGCTCCGGCTCAGTTCCGCCGCTCTTGTGCGTCGGCTGGTCTTGTGTCCTGCTATTCTGCTCTGGGTTTTCGTCCGCCACAGTTACTTTCCTCCCACATACATCTGGTAATCATTGCCGGCAACGCCCAAGGCGCGCGCCAGAGACAGCTTCGCCATATTGTGCTGGTAGAGACTGCTTACGTATTCGTTGTCGGCCTGGGCCAGAGCCGAAAGCGCCTGCGAGACGGCAAGATTGTTGTCTACTCCCGCCTTGTACCGCTCCTGCGCCTCCTTCAAGGCCTCGCTCGCCAGGTCCACATTGCTGCGGGCCACCTCTACCTGCTTCTGTGCTGCCTGAATATCAAGAATGCTGTCTCGCACATCCGCGGCAATCTGACCCTTCAGGTCACTCAACCGCGCCTTTTCCTCATCCAGGCGCGCCTGCGCCTGCTTCGCGTCGCCGCGCAATCTGGCTTCCTCAAACACCGGCATGTCCAGCGTCCCTGTTGCGTCGCCCGTCCCGTGCGAGTGCGACGGGTTCACGCCGATGTCGCCGTAGTCGCCCTTGAAGCCAATCACCGGCAGCCGTTCATCCGTCGCCGCCTTCCTTGCATGTTCTGCCGCTTCCACCTGCTCCCGCAGGGCCTTCAGGTCGCTGCGCGCCGCAAGTGCCTGCTTCACCGCCGTGTCCGCATCCAGATCGTCCAGTGGCGCATATGGAGCCGCGCTGGTTAGCTTGAACTTCTGATCCAGAGGCAGCCCGATGGCTCGCGCCAGGGCGATCCGGTCCTTTCCATAGACATCCTTCGCTGCAATCAGAGATTGCTGCTGCGTCTGATAGTCCACCTTGGCGCGTAGCACGTCGAGCAACGGGGCCGTACCGGCCTCGTGATTGTCGTTCGCCTGGTCCAGGGACACTTTCGCCGTCGCAACCTGCGCCTCGGCTTCGTCAATCCGGCTGCTGTCGGCAATGCAGGTCAAATATGCATTCCCTACCGTCAACACAACCATGTCCCTCGCGTCATACACGGATAGCTTGGCGCCCTCAAAATTGTGCTTCGACGCCAGATAATTCTGCAGCGCCGAAAGATTCAGCAACGACCAGTTCAACGAAGCGCGGATATCCGTATAGCCATAAGGTCCGATAATCGACGGAAAACCCGGAATGCGAAGCCCTTGCGCCTGCAAATCTGCCTGCTGAACTGATGCCTTGAGGTTCGCGTCGACCGAGGGCAAAAGCGCCTGCAGATTCGTCAATTGCTGGCCGTGCGCCGACTGCGTGCTCTGGCGAGTTAGGATGAGGCCGAGGTTGTACTTGAGTCCAAGCGCAATGGCGTCATTAAGCGACAACGGAAGAACCCCGTTCGTCGCCTTCTCTTCTGTCTGGCTGCCCTGAAAGGTTGTGCGGTTGATCTGAGGCTGCGTGATCGGCAGCGGCGAACTCTCTTGCGCCTGCAGCATTCTCGCCTCCGGAACCATTCCCGCAAGCAACACCCCAGCCATCAGCAAGCCGGGGTACACGAACCCCCTCCGGCTGCAGAAACTTGCCTTCAACACGAAAAGCTCCATTTCAGGAAGTGGCTCCAGATCACGCCTCTGAAGCAATCAAAACTACTACTCAGGTTACTCGTTTTGGATGCCTCAGAGCCTGAAAGTATTCAAAAAAAGAGCCGATTGCGGTCAGGACAGACGGTCCGACCTGCGACCTCACGGCCTGAAATGTGCCGCATAAAATGCCCAGTCTCTGAAGCCCCGACGCGCGACGGTAGACGCCTATATCTTGTTCGCAGCAGCATGGACCAGAGAGGTCGCCAGGGAGCATAAGGCCTGCCGGAATAGCTCGCTCACCTGTTCCGGCTGCCAGTCGCGGGCTGCGGCCCTGCTCAGCGATTTGGCTGCGGCCGCGTTATCCCACCCGAGAATTGCACGCTCAACAAAGATGGCGCGCTGTACCACCGGAAGCCTATTCAACCACTCACGCAACCTGCCCCGCTCCGGGCCGCTCATCATCCTCGCGAGCTGACTGGCCGAGATTCCCGCCGACGCAAGATCATCCTCATCGATACAGTGCCCACTGGCCTGATGGATAGTTGCCGGAGCATCAAAGGAACCTGGATCTGCTTTGGTCAGGCGCGCAACCGCAGACTCCACTAGCGTTTGCCGTGCTGCCTTCACAGAGGCATCCGCCTCGGTACAGGGATCAATTCTGGTATCAGAAACGGTGGCCTCTACTAACTCCACGGCCCGCGCTTCATCTCCCATCATCAGCGCAGCGATCTGGTAAAGCTCGCCCGCGGCTTCGTGAACCTTCGCCCGGGCATCCTGACAATCGCCGTCAGCCATTCTCGCCTCCTCTTCGCTCCTCATTCCTTCATCCTCAATCACCCGAATTGCCGCGTCAATAGGTCGTCTCACGCGGATCGTTTGCTAGATGCGGCAGCGTCCCTTCGAAGCTCAACTTTCATCGCGTATTGACCTCTTGGCGATAGAAA
>JAJXXG010000691.1 GCA_021781255.1 Acidobacteriota bacterium | reverse complement strand
ATTCTCCAGGCTTTCCATCGCCAGCTCCGCTGCCTTTCCCAGTCCCGCAATTCCGGCCACGTTCTCAGTGCCCGCGCGCTGCTTGCGCTCGTGGCTTCCGCCCACAATCAGCGAATCAATCGGTGTGCCACGGCGCACATACATGGCACCTACGCCCTTGGGCCCGTGCATCTTGTGCGCGCTGATGGAGCAAAGATGGCACCCGAACCGCTGCACGTCGAACGGGACCTTTCCTGCGCCCTGTACCGCATCGATATGGAAGAACGCGCCAGCCTCGACGGCAATCTTTCCGATCTCTTCCACCGGCTGCAGCACGCCCGTCTCGTTGTTCGCCAGCATCACGCTGATCAGCCGTGTTTGCGGCGTTACGGCCGCGCGAATCGCCTCGGGATCGATGCGTCCATTCGACTGCGGCGCAATATACGTCACCTGTGCACCGCGCTCGGCCATGCGTCCTGCAGCCTGCAGCACCGCCGGGTGCTCGATTGACGTAGTAATGAAGTGATCGCCCGCGCGCACAAGGCCGAAGATCGCTGTGTTGTCGCCCTCGGTACCGCCGGAGTTGAAAACCACCTCTGCCTCGCGGCAGTTGAAGAAGCGCGCCAGCGTCTCGCGCGCCCGATCCACTGCCTTCCGCGCCTGCTGTCCTTCACGATGAATTGACGAGGCATTCCCGAACTGCTCGATCCAGTACGGGCGCATCGCCTCCAGCACCTCAGGCAGCAGAGGCGTAGTGGCATTGGCGTCGCAATAGACCCGGCGCATGGGGAAGCACTCCTACATTAAATTGTACGGGGAATTGAGCTGCTGCGCGAATGGAGCCCGTCGTTCCGACGCCGCGCTCAATTAGAATGCGAGCAGTGCACTTCCACGTGATCCGGAGCTCGCCCGCATGAGCGAAACGTCGACGCAGGCCGCAAATCAGCCGGGAAATCCCCGCATTCTCATCGTAGGCAACGCCGGCCAGCTCGGCCGCGAGCTGGAACGCATCTTTGCCGGCATTGGCCCCATCGTTGCCGTTGATCGCGAATCTGTCGATCTAGCCGATGCCGATCAAACCCGCGCTCTGGTTCGCCGCGCCGCACCCGACATTATTCTCAACGCCGCCGCCTACACTGCCGTCGATCGCGCCGAATCGGAGCGCGATCTCGCCTTCGCCATCAACGAGCAGGCGCCACGCATTCTTGCCGAAGAGGCGCGCGAGTGCAACGCGCTGCTCGTCCACTACTCCACCGACTACGTTTTCGACGGCGCCAAGTCGACGCCGTGGGTCGAAACCGACGCACCCAATCCCCTGAACGTTTACGGCGCCAGCAAGCTGGCCGGCGAGCAGGCCGTCGCAAGCATCGGCGGCAAGTACCTTATTTTTCGCACCAGTTGGGTCTACGGCCCGCACGGCAACAACTTTCTGCTTACGATGCTGCGCCTGGCCCGCGAGCGCGACAGCATCTCCATCGTCGACGATCAGGTTGGCGGACCGACAACCTCCGTGCAGCTCGCGCGTGCCACGCATGCCATCGTCACCGGCATCCTTGCCGGCCGCTACGGGGCCGCGCAGGACTGGGCCGGACTCTATCAGATGACCTGCGGCGGCTCCGTCTCATGGTGCGGTTTTGCTCAGGCCATCTTCGCCCGCGCCGCCACGCTGCTGGAAGTGAAAGCGCCCAAAATCATTCCCATCGCTACCAAGGACTATCCGACCGCGGCTGCCCGCCCGCGTAACTCTGTCCTCTCCAACGCGAAGCTGCAATCCAGATTTGCTGTCCAACTCGATTCCTGGCAAACCGCGCTCGATGAAACGCTACAAGCGTTGCGCAATTCTCGGTAAGACGGAGGAATCGTCCCGACTTCTTCTCCAGTAGTCTTCGATTCGGCCTTCCCTTACGCCCATTCGCCTTGCCGCATCAGTAGCTCGATTGCGCCTGTAGCCGTCACGCCGTCGATATCCAGCTTGTCCGATCCGATCATCCAGTCCACGTGAATCAGGCTGTCGTTTGCGCCCCTGGCCGCAAGCTGTTCAGGGGACAGATTGTCTCCATCGCGCAAACAGCCGGAATAGGCCTGGCCCAGCGCGATATGCGACGCTGCGTTCTCGTCGAAGAGCGTGTTAAAAAACACCTGACCGCTGGCCGCAATGGGCGACGACTGCGGCACCAGCGCCACTTCACCAAGCCGCCGCGCGCCCTCATCGGTTTCAATCAGCTTTTTCAGCACTTCCTCGCCTTTGGTCGCCTTCAACTCCACAATGCGCCCCTGCTCAAAGCGCACGTGGATACCCTCGATCATCGTGCCCTGGTGCGAAAGCGGCTTGGTGGCCGTAACGGTGCCGTCGGCGCGGTTTTTGTGCGGCGTCGTGAACACTTCTTCCGTAGGCATGTTGGGAATGCAGTAAATGCCGTTGCCCGCGGTCGTGCCTCCGCCCAGCCACAGGTGATCATCGGCAAGCCCGAGCCGGAAATCCGTGCCCGGACCGCGATAGTGCAGAGCCGCGTAACGCTTTTCGTTCAGAAACGCCGCGCGACGCTGCAAATCTGCGTCGTGTGTCTTCCATGCGCCCACCGGATCGGCCATGTTGATGCGCGCGGTCGCAAAAATCACCTCCCAGAGCTTGGCCAGAGCATCGCCCGGCGTCTCACCGGGGAACATCGCCGCAGCCCAGGCGGGAGTAGCGCTGGCCACAATCGTCCAATTAATCGCGTGGCGCGTAATCAGCTCCAGCGCGGGCCGGTACGCCTGCGATACCGCTCGATTCGCCCGTCCCACGCGGTCGGGATCCTCATTCGACAGCAGTGCCGGGTTTCCGCCTGCGATCGCCAATCGCGCCGCGCCGCTTTTGAATGCCGCCGCCATTCCTTCATACAGCCACTTTGCGGCATGGTCGAAGCCTTCATTCGGAGCAAACCGGTAGCGCATCAGCGTTGCCTCATCGTCGCTGAAAAGCGTGGTCACCAGCGACGCTCCCGCCCGGTACGCGTGCTCCGTAATGCGCCGCGCTAACGGCATCGCGTCGGTCGACGCCGTCATCACCAGTTCCTGCCCGGCCTTCAGACCAAGTCCAACGTTCACTGCAACCTGAGCAAACAGGTCAAGCTTTTCCTCATGCGTGCGTTCTTTCATCTTTGAATTACCCCCACTCATCGCTTTTTACGTCGCGGAACTTGCTTAATACTGGGCCGGTCAAGAGACGGCATATCAGCGCAAGAGCCGGCAGAAACAGGTGGGCTCAGGGCCTCCAACATCTGCCAATAAGAATCCTGTCTATTCGAGTTCTACAACGATCTGATTTATTTTGGCGGAATCCCCCGCCGCCACACGCACGCTCTTCACGATTCCGGAGCGGGGCGCGGTAACATTGGTTTCCATCTTCATGGCCTCGATGACCATGATCAGTTCGTTTTCAGCGATCGTTTGTCCAGGGACTACGTTCACTCTATTGACGATGCCAGATATAGGACTGCGGCAGAACTTATCTTCGTCGTTGGTTTTCCCGGATTCCGGGGCTTGCGCGGAGGCTGCGGACGCAGGCGCCGAATGCACTGTCGAGGGAATCAAGGGATCCGACATCCCGTAAAACGGATGATGATGAGGAACTTCGTCATCATCGATGACTTCCACTTCCACCTCGTAGGTTTTGCCGTCAATTCCGATCTGGAGCTTCAATTGGTTCTTCCTTCCGTGGAAAGATGTTCCCTGCGGGTTATCGCCTCCAACGCAAATAGTGCGAGGCTTGATTGGACACACGCCCCTGTTGCGCCCACAGATTGACGATTCTATAGGGCGATTGCAGCACTTTGGCCGAACGGATACGGACGTTTTTCCCAAGGTATGCAGTGGCGGCCGCAGCCAGCAGGATGATGATCTCGGGAGTGACCTCGGCGCCGGCGGGCTTCCCAGGTTCGGTTTGCGCCGCCTTTGCCTGAGTCGCTGCTGCATCGCGAAGCGGCGCAGACTGACCAAGTTCCGCGATCCGGGCTTCGAGAGCTTTGATTTGCGTGCCTAGTTCGCTCAATCGGCGCTCGGACGTTTGTTGCCGCTCGGTGAGCTCCTGAATCAACTCTGCCAGATTCTCTTTCACGCGCCGCTCCTCATTAGTGTTAGCAGACCCTATAGTGGAATCAATCCGTGTTTCTTATGAGGACGGGTTTCTTGCTTGGTGTGCAGCGACTCGAGCGCCCGCGCCAGGCATCGCCGGGTTTCGGCCGGCTCGATCACCTCATTCACCAGCCGCCGGCCCGCGGCTACGTAGGGATTGGAAAACGTCTCCCGATACTCTTCCACCATCTCCCTGCGCCGCGCCTCTTTGTCCTCGGAGGCGTCGATCTCCTTGCGGAAGACGATCTCCGCGGCGCCCTCGGCGCCCATCACCGCTACCTCTGCCGTTGGCCACGCCATCACACGATCCGCGCCCAGCCCCTTCGAGCACATCGCAATGTACGCGCCGCCATACGCCTTGCGCAGAATCACCGTAATCTTCGGCACCGTCGCCGCAGAGTAGGCAAAGAGCAGCTTGGCGCCGTGCCGGATAATTCCTCCCCGCTCCTGATCCACGCCAGGCAAAAATCCCGGCACATCCACAAAGGTCAGCAGAGGAATGTTGAACGCGTTGCAGAAGCGCACAAACCGCGCCGCCTTGACCGAGGCATTGATGTCGAGCACGCCGGCCAGCGCGCACGGCTGGTTGGCCACAATTCCCACCGGCCTGCCCGCAAGGCGGCCAAATCCGATCACGATATTCGCGGCAAATCCGGGCTGAATTTCCAGGAAATCCTCGTTGTCAACCACGTGCGTAATCACGTCGCGCACATCGTAGGCCATCTTCGGGTCCGCGGGAACTATTTCGTTCATAGCCGCATCGGCCTTCAATCGCCCATTGAACGGCAGCCGCGGCGGATCTTCCAGATTGTTCGACGGCAAAAAGCTCAGCAGGCGGCGGCAAAGCCGGATCGCCTCTTCATCGTTCTCTGCGATCAGGTGGACCACCCCCGAGTAGTTCATCTGCGACTCAGCACCGCCCAACTCTTCGGCCGTCACTTCTTCGCCTGTCACCTGCTTCAGCACCTGCGGCCCGGTGATGAACATTCTGGCCTGCCGCGTCTGGATGATGAAGTCGGTCAGCGCAGGGCTGTAGGCCGCGCCTCCCGCGCATGGCCCGCAAATCAGCGAGATCTGCGGCACCGACCCCGAGAGCAACACGTTGTGATAGAAAACCCGCGCATATCCGGCCAGGCTGTCAATCCCCTCCTGCACCCTCGCCCCGCCCGAGTCGTTGATGAAGATAAATGGGCAGCCGGTCTTCAGGCTCATGCGCATCATCTCGGCGATCTTATCGCTGTGGGACTCGCCCGCAGCGCCCCCGGCCACCGTGAAATCCTGGCTAGCCAGATTCACTGGCCGCCCGTCAACCACCGCACACCCGGTTACAACTCCATCGGCAGGCAGTTCACGGCCCGCCATTCCGAAAAACGTCGCCCGATGCGCGGCAAACAGCCCGATCTCCTCAAAGCTGCCTTTGTCCACCAGCCGCTCGATCCGCTCCCGCGCAGTCAGTTTTCCGGAGGCGTGCTGAACTTCGATCCGCTCCTTGCCGCCGCCCAGTTCCATGGCGTCGCGTCTGGCGATCAGTTCGCCGATCTTGTCACTCATCGTCTTCTGCTTTGCATTCTGATCCTGCGTGGCCATACCTGCTCCTGGATTCTTCGGTATGTAATTGAACCCCGGACTACTTTTTCTGAGCCACGGTTACCCGGTGCTCTTTCCCATTCAGCGTGATCACGTAATTCACGGTGGCGGCGAGCGACTTTGCGCCTTCTGCCGTTCCGGGCTGAGTCGTTGGCTCGGCCGCCACAGGCATTGTGGGATCCTTGCCAAGATTCTTGCGACCCTCGTGGCGCGTCTTGAAGAACTTGGGCGCAACCTGCGGGAACATCGCATTGGTCAATACATCGCCATCCGAGCCATCGTTGCCCTCCAATGCCTTCGCCGTCACGCTCAGGTTCTCCCACTCCGGAGTCAGCAGATCGGCGGGGCGACAGGCAATTGCAGGTTTCTTGGCATGTGCCTCGGCCATCTTCAGCACCTCGGGGTTTTTCTCTCCGATTGTGCTGCCGTAATAGCCGAGCATCAGGTCGGCAAATTCGCCGGTTAACACCTTGTACTTGCCTATCAAAACATTGAAGACCGCCTGCGAACCTACAATCTGGCTAGTTGGCGTAACCAGGGGCGGATATCCTGAGTCCTTGCGTACTCGCGGCACTTCTTCCAGAACCTCCTGCAAGCGGTCGCTGGCGCCCTGCCCTTTGAGCTGGCTCTCCATATTCGAGATCATGCCGCCGGGAATCTGGCTCTCGAAAATCGCCGTATCCACGCCCATGTTTTCACTGAAGAATTCGCGATAGCGCGGACGGATCCCGGCGAAGTGTTTCGATACGCGCTGCACGCATTCCAGATCGATGCGAGTCTCGTAGCCGGTGCCTTCGAGCATCTCGACCAGGCTCTCCGTGGGATTGTGTCCCGGTCCCAGCGAAAGCGAGCTAACTGCGGTATCCACAATGTCGCAGCCCGCTTCGATGGCTTTCATCAGGCTCACCATCGTTACGCCGGTCGTAGCATGAGTATGAACATGAACCAACGTATCCTGCCCGCAGCGCTGCTTGATGCCTTTGACCAAATCATAGGCAGGCTGCGGCTTCAGCAGCGCGGCCATGTCCTTGATGCAGATCGAATCGCAGCCCATCTCTTTGAGATGCTCGGCCATCTCAGCAAAGGCCTGAACTGTATGTAATGGGCTCACCGTATAGCAGATCGTGCCTTGCGCATGCTTGCCCGTTCGCTTCACGGCGTCGATGCTGGTTTTCAGATTGCGCACATCATTCAGCGCGTCGAAAACACGGAATACATCCATGCCGTTTTCGGCTGACTGCTCCACAAACCGTTCCACGACGCCGTCTTCGTAATGGCGGTATCCGAGCAGGTTCTGGCCGCGCAGCAGCATCTGCAATCGCGTTTTGGGCATTAACTTGCGGAAGATGCGCAGCCGTTCCCAGGGATCCTCATTGAGAAAGCGAATGCAGGAATCGAAGGTCGCGCCTCCCCAGCATTCCACTGACCAGTAACCGGCGTTGTCGAGGTCTTCGCAGGCAGGAACCATGTCGTCAAGAGCCATGCGCGTGGCCAGCAGACTTTGATGAGAGTCTCGAAGAGCCAATTCAGTAATCTCAATAACGCGGGTCATTGCGATTCTCCCCAAAGGGTTCTAAATTCCAAATTTTGCCACAAGAGTGATACAGGTCACCATCCGTCCCGACACTCCATCCCTCTATTATGGACTAGCTGTTTCATAACCCGGTTCTTTGTCAGATCCTTAGCCGTGCCGTAAGAGGACGAAAATCCTGGGTCCTGGCGCAGGATGTGGCGCCCCAAACCACAGCATCCCGGCAAACAGCGCCCGCGCCAGCAAGTGAGGCTTTTGGCGGAGGTCGCTGAACACGAATTCAGCGTTGTGGGCACCGTCCAGCGCGCTAAAAACGCGCCCGTCACCATCCCCATCGAGATTAGGAACGGAGAGAATCCTTCGTTCACAGGTTTGGCTGGAGCTTCCGCGCTGCCCAGCCATACTGCGGCCGAAAGTCCGCATCAACCGGCCAGTTGATGAAACGCGCAGCAGTCCATGACCGCTATAGTCCCTGCCTTTAAAATTTCCTGCTCCATTCCTTCGGCCAGCGTTCCACCACCACCTTGGTTTGCGTGAAGAACTCCACGGCATGGAACGCCTGCGCATGCAGGTCGCCGAAAAAGCTCTCGCCCCACCCGCTGAACGGAAAGGTCGACATCGGCGCGGCCACGCCCACGTTGATTCCCACGTTGCCCGATTGCACTTCGTAGCGGAAGCGCCGCGCGTTGGCGCCGTCGGTAGTAAAGATGCAGGCCATATTGCCATAGCTGCGCCTGTTCACCAGTGCGATAGCTTCTTCAATGGTCTGTGCGTGGATCAGGCTCAGCACCGGGCCGAAGATTTCGGTCCGCGCCGTCTCGGAATCCGGCGGAACGTCATCCAACACCGTGGGCAGCACAAAATATCCGTCTTCGAAGCCCTCCACCTTGCGCCCTCGCCCATCCACCAGCACACGCGCACCAGCCTGTTCGCCTTTGGCAATCAGCCCCTCGATCCGCGCCTTGCTTTCGGCGCTGATCACGGGGCCCATCTCCACGCCCGGGGCTGCGCCGTAGCCTGTCTTGCGGTTCTTCGCCGCCGCGGCAATCTGTTCCGTCAAGGTGGGCCGCGCGCCGCCCACTGTGATCGCCACGGATGCCGCCAGGCAGCGCTGCCCCGCGCATCCGAAGGCGGAATCGGCGAGAATGTGCGTGGTCATTTCCATGTCTGCATCCGGCATTACCACTATCGGATTCTTCGCGCCGCCCTGGCACTGCGCGCGTTTTCCATTTGCTGCCGCCCGGCTGTAAATGTACTTCGCCGTCGCCGTCGATCCCACAAAGCTCACCGCGCGAATGCCGGGGTGGTCGAGAATCGCGTTCACCGCGTCGCGACCGCCGTTCACAAGCTGCATTACGCCCGGCGGAAATCCCGCGGCCTGGATCAAACTGAAGATCTTCTGCGAAGTGATGGGCACGCGCTCGGACGGCTTCAGCAGGAAGCAATTTCCTGCCGCAACGGCGTAGGGGAAGAACCAGAATGCGATCATGCCCGGGAAATTGAACGGCACGATTCCCGCCACCACCCCCAGCGGCTGGCGGATCATGTGCTCGTCGATGCCGGCGGCAATGTCTTCACTGTTCGTTCCCTGCATCATGACCGGCATGGCGCACGCCGTCTCCACGTTCTCCACGGCGCGCAGGATCTCGCCTCTACTCTCGGCCAGCGTCTTTCCGCACTCATCGGTGATAGAAAGAGCCAGTTCGTCGCGGTGCTGCTCCAGCAGCGCCTTCAGCCTGAAGAGCGGCTGGATGCGCTCAACCACAGGCGTGCGCCGCCATTCGCGGAAAGCGCGCTCCGCTACTTCTACTGCCGCGTTTACATCCACAGCCGGCGAGAGCGGAACCTCCGCCAGCACCTTGGTTGACGCCGGATTGATCACGTTCAGTGCCTCACCGGCGCTCGACGCGCGCCATGCGTTGTCAATAAAATTCTGCAACCTTTCCATCTTGTATTCTCCTCGGAGAAGATAGCGTTCGTGCTTGCGCGCCTCTTCATGGCATGAGCGCACCCCGCGCACGTTCCTGCTCGTCCTCCCGTGTCTAGTGCCTGGTCCTTCGCCCCGTCGACCCTCTCACAATCAAATCTGCCTCCACCTCGATCTGCGCTACCGATCCCTCACCCGACATCAATTTGAACAGGTTCTCCATCGCCATTTGCCCCATGCGCCGCATCGGCTGCCGCACCGTCGTCAGCGGCGGCTGCAAATACGCCGCAAAAAACAGATCGTCGAATCCCGTTACCGACACATCCTCGGGGACGCGCAGTCCGAGGGCGTGAATGGCCCGCATCGCCCCCAGCGCCGTCATGTCGTTATAGCAGCACACCGCGGTCGGCGGCCGATCCAGCGCCAGCAAACGATTCATAGCCTCGATCGCGCCTTCGGTCCGGCCGTCGCCCTCGACGGCAAGTTCATCAACGAACGGAATCCCCGCCGCCGCCAGCGCTTCCTTGTATCCGGCGAATCGCTCTGCTTCCGATTGATAGCCTGACCGGTCGCCCACATACGCAATCCTGCGGTGTCCCAGCCCGATTAGATGATCCGCGGCCGCACGGCTTCCTTCCCGGTTCGCAATCATCACAGAATGCACAAACGAACCGGGATACTGATCGTTCACCAGGACGATAGGGACGTTCAGTTCCTTGAGCAGCGGCAAATACAGAGCGCCAACGCGCGATGAGGTGACGATGATGCCGTCCACGCGCCGCTCGGCAAGCGCCTGCACCACATCGCGCTCCTGCTCGGGATCGGCGTTCGAGTTGGCCAGAAACACCGCGTAACCGTGATCGCTGGCCGTTTGCTCCACACCGCACGTTACCTCGCCCGCAAAAGGATCGGCCACCGTGGTCACCACGAGCCCGATGGTCTGCGTCCGCCGCGTCACCAGGCCCCGCGCCACCGCGCTGGCGCGATACCCCGCCTCGTTAGCAATCCTGCGGATCTTCGCGGCTGTCTCTGCGTTCACCAGCGGACTGTTCTGCAAGGCGCGCGATACCGTGGGGTGCGACACCCGCGCCAGCCGCGCAATGTCCTTGATCGAGGGTCGCCGGACGTCCTTCATTGAGGGCTGCCGCGACGCGCGCTTCCCGCCCGTCGGCCGCGCAGCTTCCGATGCCTTGCCCCTGTCACCCTCTAACATTGCCGAAACCCCTAATTGCACACGTGTACTTGAGCACTCAGTCTCCTGCAACGCACTGCAACTCGTCAATGGCTCGCGCGCTCCGGAAGCCCGCCGCCGGGTTAATGGCATTCGTGCCGTAATCTGTTAAACAGCCACCGAATGACCCAATCCTCCTCAACCTCCGCGACCCACCCCGCCAATCTTGAGCGCCGCATCGGCCTGCGCTCGGCCGTGCTCTTCAACATGCTGGAGATGATCGGCGTCGGTCCCTTTATTACGCTGCCGCTGGTCATAGCCGCCGCCGGCTATCGCCTCTCCGTCTGGGCGTGGGTGCTGGGCGCAGTCATCGCCATCGCCGACGGCCTGGTCTGGGCCGAACTTGGAGCAGCCTTTCCGCGCGCCGGCGGTTCGTATGCATTTCTGCGCGAGATCTACGGCCCGGACGGCCCTGGCAACTGGCTCAGTTTTCTCTACGTCTGGCAGGTCGGCTTTACCGCTCCGCTCTCCGTCGCCTCGGGTTGCATTGGGCTCTCGGGTTTTCTCGCCGTTTTCTGGCCCCACCTCGACGCCGCACCCATCGCCGCTCTGCCTGCGCTCCACTACTCGAACTTCGCTGCTGCAACTGCCTGCCTGTTGGTCACCGGGCTCCTCTACCGCAACCTGAGCTCCATCATGCGCCTCGCCTGGGTGCTTTTTGCCGGAGTCATCGCCGCCCTCGCGGGCGTCATTGTCTCTGGTTTCGCCCACGCAGCGGCCACCGGTGGCTGGCGCATGCCCCAGGCGCCCGCACTTGGGCTAACTGCATCTCTTGGCGGCCTGGCCCAGGCCACGCTGCTCGCCACCTACTGCTACTGGGGCTATTACAACATCTGCTTCCTCGGCGGTGAGGTGCGCCGTCCCGAGCGCACCATCCCCCGCGCCATACTGCTCTCGGTGCTTTTCGTGTCAGCTTTTTATTTCGCCATGAACCTGGCCGTGCTGCCCTCG
>JAJXXG010000296.1 GCA_021781255.1 Acidobacteriota bacterium | reverse complement strand
TGAACTACTTGTTGCAGATGACTCCACCCCGAACTATCTCTACCGCAACAAGGGTGATGGCACGTTTGAGGACGTTAGCTTCGAATCGGGCTATGCGGTCAATGGAGACGGGCGAGAGACGGCAACGATGGGCATCGGGGTTGGCGACTACCTGAACAATGGACGACCCGGCCTCTTCGATACGGATTTTTCAGATGACTACAAAGTGCTCTATCGCAATGAAGGAAATCTCGACTTCACAGATGTGAGTTACGACTCTGGTATCGCTAAGCAAACCATTCCCTTTCTGAGCTGGGGCACCGGCTTTCTTGATTACGATAACGACGGATGGAAGGATATTTTCATCGCCAGCGGGCATGTATATCCGCAAGTGGACAAGCAGGACTGGGGGACTAGTTTCGCCGAGCGGCCTCTGCTTTTTCACAACCAGAAGGGCAACGGGTTCGATCTTGTTGCCGCAGCCAGTGGAAGCGGGCTTGCAGCGGTGCTGCCTGCGCGGGGTGCAGCGTTTGGCGATCTCTTCAACGATGGCAGAATCGATGTTGTGCTGAACAGTGTGAACCATACGCCCACTCTCCTCCGTAACATGAGCGAAGGGAAGCATTCCTGGGTCGAACTAAAGCTGATAGGCGGCCCGAAGAGTCCTCGGGATGCGGTGGGCGCAGCCGTATATTTAACGACCGGAAAGCTCAGGCAGAGAGCGGATGTCATTAGCGGCGGCAGCTTCGCCTCTTCCAATGATCCGCGACTACATTTTGGTCTGGGAGATGCGACGACGGTAGACGAGGTCGAAATTCATTGGCCAAGCGGTGCAGTAGAGAAGATCAAATTGCCGAAGGTAGATCGCATTTTCACGGTTGAGGAAGGCAAGGGAGTTGTCGGCGAGCTTTGCGCTACCTGTGCAAAGTTGTCGCCGGAGACTGCAGCAGTGAGATAGCCTCGCTGAAGAGAGTTTCCCTGTTCCATCAGTGTTGCGAGCCGGTGCACGAGCTGGTCTGCTTCAACCTGTCTAATACATCTCTGGCATCAGGGCTATAGACGAGGGTCTTCGCCAGAGTGGCCTTTGCCGCCGCTCCGTCTCCCATCATGCATTGCACCGCTGCTAGATTCTTGGCGAGTCCGAGCATATCTTCATTGCGCTGGAAGGCAGGCTGAAGCAGTTTAAGTGCGCCGGGAAGGTCTCCTGATTTAGCCAACAGCACTCCGAGGTTGGTGGCGGCGGTCAGGTTGTCGGAGTCCAGGCTTAGTACTTTGCGAAAGATGGATGCTGCCTGCTGGTAGTCGCCGCGGGTTTCAGTGAGTATGCCGAGCGATGCGAGAACCGCCACGTCATTGGGTTGCGCCTGTCGGGCCTGGCTTAACAGCTCGTAGGCCTTATCGCGTACGGCTGATCTTCCCTTCATTGCCGACTCATAGTAGGCCAGGGCCAGATCTCGCGGAGATGCCGAAGGGGAAAAGACAGGCGTCAGAACGTTGCTCTGGGTAGCGTCGTTCATGGTGACTTTCATCGCGGGCTGACGAAGAATGCGGTGATCTGTCCAGGCTACATGCGGAATATTCTGAGCGGTGCTGCGGGGCATGTGGCAACTTGTGCAATCCGGATTCTCCGGATGATGCGCCTTCACAAATGCGGGATCGCTGTGACAGGTCAGGCACTTTCCTCTATAGAAGGAGACGCGCTCTGCAGCGGGCGGCGAATAATGCGGGTCGTGACAAGTGGTGCAGGACATTCTGCTGCCGCTTGCGCGCTTGCAGGTGCTGGCGCTTAGCTGTTCTACCTCGCTTACGCCACGTGCGGTTGGATCGTTGCTCGCATAAACAAAGTAGGAAAGATAGTCTGCGATGGAGTCTCCCGGCTTGAAGTCGACCGCCGAGCGCCCTTCATGCTCGACGGAAACATCGCCCTCGAGGTGGCAGCTTATGCACAGGGAGTCGCGCCGGGCGGTGTCGAGAGTGGCAGGATTGATGGCAGGAGTTTTGCCTCCACTCATGACGTGCGCCCTGGTGTCTCCGTGGCAGCTTTCGCAAGTGATCCCACCACTAAGAAATGGCTCTTGCGCATAGTGATTCACGGTTCCAGGTTCACTGTGCTGAACGCCACTCATGTGACAACGCAGACAGCCCGGCTCCATAGGCAGGGCTGGCGGAATATCGCGCAGGGCGGTCAGTCCCGGCTTCATGTCATAGCGTCCAGTTGTCGAGTAGTAGGCGACGGGCGACTCCAGTAGATATTGGTTAACGGTATAGAGGTAAGTTACGCCTAAGTGGCCGGAGCCCAGAAAGTAGTCCAGCTTTCGTCTGCCATCGGACAGGGGGGCCTGTGGATCGTGATAGCTCAGCCATGCTGTGCCATCCTCTTCGAAAACACGATATGTCAGGCCTGAGGCAGGATTCTCGAGTGTTCCCGGGATGAAGTGATCGGTCGCCAGTCCGCTGGCATTTGCCATGGGTGTTTTGACGTACCGATTGAAGATATCCCTGTGACAATTTGCACAAACAGCGTCAGTCTCTCTTACGGGCGTTGCTGTGACTGCAAACGCAAACGTATCCGCAAGCAGAAAGACAAGCAGCAGAAGGCGCATGATCCGCAATGGGCCTTCCATGCGATGAAGTCGTAAGGATTGATCGCGAAAAAGACGCACAGTTCGCATGACCCTTAATAGTAACCGCTGCTGAAATAGCATCAAGATACATGATTCGCTAAATCTCACGTTATCGAGTTGACAGAATATTTACTTTTCGAAAGCGTTAGTGATGAGGCACTCTCCCGGCGCTCGGCTATGCCAT
>JAJXXG010000017.1 GCA_021781255.1 Acidobacteriota bacterium | reverse complement strand
AAGCACATCGTTCTGCTGCCCGGCTCGGTGAAGGAGTGCTTTGAGTTCGGCTACTCGGCCTTCGATCTTGCCGAGCGGCTGCAGACACCGGTCTTTGTTCTCTCGGATCTCGACCTGGGCATGAACAACTGGATGTCGGACCCATTCGCATATCCTGAGAAGCCGCTGGACCGCGGCAAGGTGCTCACCGCCGAAGATCTCAACCGGCTCGGCGGCTTTGCGCGCTACAAGGATGTGGATGGCGACGCCATCGGTTGGCGCACGCTGCCCGGAACCCACCACCCCAAGGCCGCCTACTTCACGCGCGGCTCCGGACACAATGACGTGGCCGGCTACACAGAAAAGCCTGAGGAATATGTAGCCATCATGGATCGCCTGGCGCGCAAGTTCGAGAGCGCGCGCAAGCTGGTTCCGGCGCCGATCGTGGCGAAGAACGGCACATCGAAGGTGGGAGTCATCGCCTACGGCACCACCGACTTTGCCCTGCGCGAGAGCCTCGACCAGATCAAGAAGGAGCACGGTCTCGACGTGGATTATCTGCGCATCCGCGCGTACCCGTTTGCGCACGAGATTCACGACTTTGTGGCCTCGCACGAGCGCGTGTATTTGGTGGAGCAGGACCGTGACGCGCAGTTGGCAAGCCTGCTCAAGCTGGACCTGCCTGCTGACCAGGTGACCAAACTGCGCAGCATTCTCCATTACAACGGACTGCCGCTGGATGCGCGCACCATCACCGACGAGTTTGCCACGAAGGAGGGCCTCTAATGGCAACCGCAACGCCCACCCCTAAAGTCAATCGCATCGGCCTTCCAATCCTGGAATACCGCGGCGGCAAGTCGACGCTCTGCGCCGGCTGCGGCCACAACGCCATCTCCGAGCGCATTATTGACGCCATGTACGAGATGGGTGTCGAGTCGGAGCGCGTGATGAAGATGAGCGGCATCGGCTGCTCGTCCAAGAGCCCGGCGTATTTCATGAATCGCTCGCACAGCTTCAACAGCGTGCACGGGCGCATGCCTTCGGTCTCAACCGGCGCGCTGCTGGCGAATCATCAGATGATGCTGCTGGGCGTCTCCGGCGACGGCGACTCGGCTTCCATCGGCGTCGGCCAGTTTGTTCACCTCATGCGCCGCAACCTGCCGATGATTTACATCATCGAGGACAACGGCGTATACGGGTTGACCAAGGGCCAGTTCTCCGCCACCGCCGACATCGGATCCAAGCTCAAGACGGGCGTCATCAATGACCTTCCGGCCATTGATACCTGCGCGCTTGCCATCCAGCTGGGCGCCACGTTTGTGGGCCGCTCGTTCTCCGGCGACAAGAAGCAGTTGCTCTCGATGCTCAAGGCCGCCATCGCCCACAAGGGCACGGTGATGCTCGACGTCATCAGCCCCTGCGTGACCTTCAACGATCACGAGGGCTCCACAAAAAGTTACAAGTTCATGCAGGAGAATGACGAGCCCATCAACGAAATCGGCTTCGTGGCCAGCTTCGAGGATATTCACATCGATTATGAATCCGGCCAGGTCTACGACGTGGAGATGCATGACGGCTCAAGCCTTCGGCTGCGCAAGCTGCACGACGACTACGACCCGACCGACAGGGCCAACGCCGTGCGCACGCTGATGCAGTCGCATCAGGACCACGAGGTTCTCACCGGCATCTTCTACATCGACACCAAGCAGCCTACGTTCGTCGATCTGCTGAATGTGGTGGACGAACCGCTGGGCACGCTGCCCGAGTCGGTCACGCGCCCTCCCAAGTCGGCTCTCGACTCTCTGATGCACAACCTGCAGTAAGCCCGCAGTCAACTTTGCTGCCAACAAAAAAGCCCCGCGCGCAGCGGGGCTTTTCATTGGTGCCTGCCGCGCCCTCAGCGCGGGTTGATGCGTACGCCCATTCCGTTCAGCCTGGTGCGCGCCTGCGCTGCTTCAGGTGTTTGCGGATAACGGCGGATCAGAGAGCGCAATTCCTGAACGCCCGCCTCGCGCTTGTTCAACTGCAGCAGGGAAAACCCCTTGTGCAGTTGCGCGGCGGGGGCCTTCGAGTTGCCGCTGAAGCCCTCCAGCACGGCGTTATACGCCTTGATGGCATCGTCGTAATTCTTCTGCCTGTAGGCAATCTCGCCGATGTAGTACTGTGAGGTGCCCGCCATGTTATCCAGCGGATAGTAGTGAATTACGTCCTGAAACTCGCTGCCTGCCAGCTTGTACTTGGCGGCGTTGTAGTCGCGCATTGCAGACTGGAAGGTTTGCTCCAGCGGAGGCGTCTGGCTCACGGCCGGAGCGGTCGTTGCAGGCATGCCTGCGGGTCCAGCGGGGCCTGCTGCGCCGGCATCCGGGGCCTGCGCTGCTCCTGCGGGCGAGGCCGTACCGCCAAGCGGCGGGTTCTGGATATTCTGCAACTGGCTCTGCATGTCCTGGATGGACTTTTCCAGCTTTGCGATGCGCGTCTTCAACTCATCCACTGAGTCATTGAGCGACTGCACCTGGCCTGAGCCCGAGTCGAGCTTGCCGTTGATGGCCTCGTTCTCGGTGTTCATCTTCTGCTGCAATGCATTCACGGTTGCGCCCATCTGCACGGCCTGGTCGGATGTCTGCTGGGCAAGGTTCTGCAGCACCGCGAAGCGCGTGTCCATGGTGGATTGAAGCCGCTGCACCATGTCCAGAAGTTGCTGCACCTGGGTTTGCAGTTGGATGATTTCCTTGGACGCTGCGTGTGCGCGAACCGGCATCACGCCGAGAATCGTGGCCAGCGCTGCCGCCGCGAAGAGACGATTGCGAAGTGTGCGTGCTGTCTGCATCATTCACCCGTGAAAAGAAGAGTGCGCTGCAGCCTGCCTGTCAGCGCCGGCTGCAGCGATTTATGATTCCGGTTGTGCCATGCGGGCATGCACAGCAGGCCCGCATGGCTGCCTGCTACTGGTCCATTACTGGTCAATCGAGAAGCCGGCGCGGCGATTCTGCTGCCAGCAGGACTCGGTCGAATCCGTGCAGAAAGGCTTCTCCTTGCCGTAGCTGATCACGCGGATGCGGCTGGCCGCAACGCCCGCATTCACCAGGGCATTCTTCGCGGCGTCCGCGCGGTTCTGGCCCAGCGCCAGGTTGTACTCGCTTGACCCGCGCTCGTCGCAGTAGCCGCCGATCACAACCTTGATGTTTGGATGGCTCGCAAGATAGGAGGCATCGTGCGAAAGCGTGCCTTCGGCATCGCTGCGAATATCGTACGCATCGTAATCGAAGAAGACGTCCTGGACATTGGCCTTGAACTCCTCCTCTGCCGACATGGTGTTGGTTGGCACCGCGACTGCCGGCGGCGCGCTGACCACCACGCGTGCCGTGGCATCCGCTGTGCCGCCCTCGCCACGTGCAATCAGGCGGTAGGTAGTCGACACGGAGGGCGTAACGGTTTTCACGCCCGTTGTGGGCACCCCGCCAAGGCCCTCGATGGACACGTCTACGGCATCGGTTGTCTTCCAGCTCAACACTACCTGGTCCCCGGCTGAGATGGACGATGGTGTCGCGGTGATTTCAGCGGTCGGAGCAGTCGCCGCGGGGGCAGTTGCAGCGGGTGGTGGCGGCGGTGGCTGTTTCTTTTTGCAACCTGCAACAGCAACCAGCGCGATCAACACAACGGCGGGGGCGAGAATTCGAGAGCGTCGATTCAATGCTTCACTCCTTCAGCAGACTCAAAACCTTGTTCCGGGTAACGTAACCATTTTATCCCTGTGCCGAGCCGCAGTGCGCGCCATTTCGGGGCCGCGTCGTTTTGTCCGCGCTAGCTGTGGCCACGTACATACATGGGAAGTTCTCAAAATGACCGCGCAAAGTGTTGGATTGCTTTCCGCCGGGCGCTTGCGCGGAAGCATTCTGTTTACTTCCCAGGTTCACTTCCAGCTCCAGTTAGGCATGGTGTTGTTTCCTGAGTGCGTCAGCTGATGCTGTTCCGTGCCGTCGGCAAGCATGGACCATATCTCCGTGCCTTTGCCAATCTGGCGCTCAAACACGATGTGGCGTCCATCCGGCGCCCAGGATGGAAAATCGTTGCTGCCGGCGTCGTGGGTCAGTTGCAGCCAGCGCATGGTGGCAATGTCCATCACGTAGATGTCCTGCCCGCCTGGCGCGCCTGGGCCATATTTACGATTCCAGCTGAACGTAAGAAACTGCCCATTGGGCGACCATGACGGCGAAACCGCGTAGCCGCTGTCCGTCATGCGATGCACGTTGGAGCCGTCCTGATCCATGATGTAAATCTGCGGCAGCCCGGTGCGGCCGCTGACCCAGGCAATTTGCGCGCCGGTCTTGGGGTTCCATGTGGGCGAGACGTCAGGCCCCTTGAAGAAAGTGATGCGATGCGAATTGGATCCATTCGCATCCGCAATCCATATCTCCGGATCACCGGACCGCGACGAGGAAAACGCGATTCTGTTTCCGTCGGCGGTCCATGCCGGAGACTGGTTGGCGCCGCCCGCTGAGCCACCCGGAAAGCTCACCATGCGGCCGAGTTCCAGCGAGTACATGCGGATTGCCCAGCCCTCGCGGCCCAGCGAGGCAAACGCGACGCGGGAGTTGTCCGGCGAGACGCGCGGCGAAAGCGAAATGCTGCCCAGGTGGGTGATGGGGTGCTGATTTTCGCCGTCGTAATCCATCGCCCAGATTTCTTTCGCTCCGGTTCGCGAACTGATGAAGTAAATCTTCGTCTCGGCGATGCCGTTGATGCCGCCGCCCAGGCGGTAAATGATCTCATCGGCAAAACGATGGGCAATGGTGCGCGCCATATCCTGGCTGGCCGCCTCGTTGTACTGCTTGCCGAGCACCTGCGGATTGGCGGTGTTATGCGTGTCAAACAGCCAACCGTAGACCGCCAGCCGTCCATTGGCCGTCGAAAGCGAGCCAAACGCCACCATGGCCGCATTCACGGGGTCGGCGGACCATTGCGCCAGGTTGATCTCCTGCGGAGAGCCCGGCATGGCCTGCGGCGCAAAGCTCTTTGAAACCAGGTCGAAGATGCCGGCGTTGCCCAGGTCGCCGTAGAGCGTCGCATCAAACACCGCCTTTAGCGCCGGGGTTTGTGGATCGGCGCTCGCAGGCTTGAAGTCTGCAACAGCGACGCGGATGCGCTCATTGCCAAGGTTCGAGCCGGTGCGCACCCAATCCTGTGCCATCGATGGAACAGAAAGCAGGGTCGCCAGACCAAGAAGCGCGTGGGAGAGCAGCCGGGAATGAAACTTCATGCGGTGCGCAATCCTTCCTCGGTGGAGTCTTGCGGATCGTGGAGCCTTCCGCGGATAACCTGGCTCATCGCCATGCACGCGCCGTCCGGCTCACATGGCGCATTGTGAATCTCAACACCCATCTTACTTTGACGACGGGGACACTATCTAGTACTCACAGTAGAAGGAAATCTGCAGGTAGCTTCCACGATACCCCGACGGCAGGTTGCCGAAGGTGTCCACGCGCTGCGCCGCGCGCACGCAGGAGCTGTCCAGCGTCGGGCTTCCGCTCGAGCGGTCCAACTGCACGTCGCCCACCGAGCCGTCGCGATAAATCTTGAAGAAGATGAAGGCGCGCGCCCCTCGCGGCGTATGCGGGTCCACCTCCGGCTTGTACCAGTTGGAGCCCATCTTGCGGTTGATGCCCTCCACGTAATACGCGAAGAGGCTGCCGAAACTGCTGTCGCTCACCGTCGTCTGCCCGCTGGTAAAGCCCTGCTGCGCCGTGTGCGGCATCGATGAGCCCGCCTGCTCGCCGTAGGCGGCGCGATTGTTCTGCACGGGCTGCGGCTGGCGCGTAGGTGTTCTGGGAGTCGTTTTCTGCTGCGGCTTCTTCTGCTTGCCGGCTATGGGAATCGCAGTCTCGTCCACGGCCTGCTTTGCCTTGGGCTCGGGTGGCGCGGGGGCCTGGCTGGGCGTCTCCGTGGCCAGCACGTTCTGGTTCGGCGGCTGGTCAGAGGGCAGGGGAATCGCGCTGCTCACTAGGTTTACCTGGATGGCTCCCCCGGCGGCTGATCCACCCCAGAAGTTGTGATGAAAGAAGCCGCCGATGATGCCGTAGAGCACGATGCCGGCTGCCAGCGCCACATGGAGCGCAACGGCTCCTGCCGCCGGCGCCTTCCACGGCTCTGCCGTCAGTTCGCCTTCCAGTCGCTCGCTGCCTTCCAGCACACCGCTCATTGCTTTGCCCGAGGCTTTCTCTTCAAGGGCCGGACCCTAGTTGCCACGCGACGCGCGTCCCTTGGTGTCCAGCGGCTGCGTCACGATGGAAATGTTGGTAATGCCGGCCTGCTTCACTGCGTCCATCACGCTGGCGAACGCGCCAAACGGCACGCGCTCATCGGCGCGCAGGTAGATCACTTTCTTTGATGGATCCGCGCCCGGCTCAAGCAGCAGCTGCGGCAGATCGTGAATGTTCACCGGCTTGTCGCCCAGGAAAACCTGCTGGTCGCGGTCGATCGTCAACACCTGCCGCTGCTCGGTGATTTCCTTTACCGTGCGCGTTTTGGGAACATTGACCTCAATGCCCGACTGCAGCACCGGCGCGGTAATCATGAAGATCACCAGCAGCACCAGCACCACGTCCACCAGCGGCGTGATGTTGATATCCGCCAGCGAAGAGCGGGTTTGGCCTGAGTTACTTGTAAAGGCCACGTTCAGCCTCCTGGGCCGCTTCCGGCGCAGGGCCGCGCGGAACAGGCGCGCGTGCGGGAATTTCTTCCAGTGAATTGAGCAGTTCGCGGCAGAAGTCGTCCGTGGCCGAGGCAAACACGCGGATGCGCGCCGTGAACTGGTTGTACGCCACAACGGCGGGAACGGCCACAAACAGGCCTGCGGCCGTGGTGATCAGCGCCTCGCTGATGCCGGGCGCAACAGCGCGCAGCGTGGCTGCTCCCGCCGTGCCCAGGCCGTGAAACGCATCCACCACGCCCATTACCGTGCCAAAGAGGCCAACGAAAGGGCTGGTGGCAGCAATGGTCGCCAGCCAGGTCATGCGCCGCTCCAGGCTCGTGATGGACTCGCTGGCAGCGGTCTGTGCCGAGCGCTCCAGAGGCGTCAGGTTCCGCGGCGGACCTGCGCCGCCCGTCTGCCGCTTGTAGGTCTCGTAAACCTCAATGAAAACCTGCGCCAGCGGGCTGTTCTTGTAGTTGTCCGCAATGGCCGAGATATCCTGCAGGCGCGTGGCCTTGCGGAATGAGCGGATGAAGTTGCGGCTCTCTTTGGTGGCCCGGCCAAACGTTGACATCTTGCCCAGAATCACGGTCCACGAGTAGAGGCTGGCAAACAGCAGCAGCGCCAGCACAAACAGCGCAATCGGACCGATGTTGTTCATCATGTCCATGAGCGCGCCGGGGCCCTGAATCAGCATGGCGTTCGCATGCGCGACGCCGCCGTGAGCCTGCAATGGGGGGACGAATGCAGCGGTCAGAATCGGGATTCACCTCAGTATTCACGGTATCAGACGCGATGCTGCCTTCCAAGTTATCGATATGGTCCCATGCGCGTAATCCCGGGCCTGCCGGGTAATCCGAAAGCCACGCCGTTCATGCTATGCTGCGCTCGTATCCCGTTGTTTTTTGTTGAGCAACAATCAGATACGGGCCGGATAAGGTACTCTCGGATGCTCGTCGAGCTTCGCGCTGAAAACTACGCCGTAATTGATCACGCCATCGCCACATTCGGCCCTGGCCTCAACCTGCTCACGGGCGAAACCGGCGCGGGCAAGTCCATTCTTGTGGACGCACTGGCGCTGCTGATGGGCGGCAAGGCCTCGGCTGACGTCGTGCGCCACGGCGCAGACAAAGCCGTTGTCGCCTGCGTTTTTGAGGCCACGTCCGGCGCGGAATCCATCCTTGAAGAAAACGGCATCGACGCCGAAGGCCACGACATTATTCTGCGTCGCGAAATCCTCGCCACCGGCAAGGGCCGCGTCTTCGTCAACAACCAGCCCGCCACCGTGGCCGTTCTGCGCCAGCTCGCGCCGGAGCTGGCCCTTGTCCACGCACAGTCTGAGACGCTCTCCAGCTTTGACCAGGCCCAGCAGCGCATCCTGCTCGACCGCTTCGGCAGTCTCTCCGCGGATGCCGTGGCCGAGGCCCACGCGCACTGGCGCGATGCCGCCGCCAGGCTCAACGACCTGCTGCAGGGCGAGCAGGACCGCCTGCGCATGGTTGATCTGTGGAGCTACCAGCAGAAGGAGATCGACGCCGCGCATCTTGAGCCCGCTGAAGACGAATTGCTCGAAACCGAGAAGCGCGTGCTCGCGAATGCGGAAAAGCTCTACGCTGCCGCCATGAGCGCCTTCGATCAGCTCTACGAGGGCGGCGCTTCGGCTGAGGCTGCCATCCGCGCTGCCCAGCGCAATGTGGACGAGCTGGCCCGCTACGACAGCCGCTTCAACGACGCCGTGCAGCAGCTTGCCTCTGCCCGCGCAACCGTGGGGGACGTGAGCGCCACGGTGCGCGACTACGCCGAGGGCATCAACGCTTCGCCCGAGCGGCTGGCTGAAATTGAAGACCGCCTCGCGCTGCTTGACCGCCTCAAGCGCAAATACGGACCCACTGTTGCCGAGGTCATCGCTTTTGGCGAAGAAGTCACGCGCAAGCTCGCTGAGGTTGAAGATCGCGACGAAATTCTGAAGACGATCCGCAAGTCACTCGAAGAGGCTGCCAGCGCGTTTCGCGCCGCTGCCGGCGCTCTCAGCGCACAGCGCAAGGCCGCCGCGGCCAGGCTCGCCAAGCTTGCGGAAGCGCAAATCAATTCCCTCGCCATGAAAGTGCGCTTCGAGGTGGCCGTCACCGCCTCTGAGAGCGAGTCCGCGTGGTCCGCCTCCGGATGGGACCAGGTCGAGTACCATATCGCGACCAACGCCGGCGAGCCGCTCAAGCCGCTGCATGAGATCGCCTCCGGCGGCGAAATGAGCCGCGTCATGCTGGCGCTCAAGGTTGCCGTGGAAGAGACCTCGTCCAGGACGAGGAAGAATCAGCCCACTCCGCGCACGCTCGTCTTCGACGAAATCGACATCGGTATCGGCGGTCGCGCGGCCGAGGCCGTTGGCCACAAGCTCAAGGCCCTCAGCCGCGGCCAGCAGGTCCTGTGCGTCACCCACCTGCCGCAGATTGCCGCTTTCGCCAGCCAGCACCTTGTGGTGGAAAAGCGCGAAGACCACGGCCGCACCAAGACGCAGATTCGAGTCCTTGACGACCGCGCCCGCACGCACGAAGTGGCCCGCATGTTGAGCGGGGCCAAAGTGACTGACACCAGCCTGCAGCACGCCGCGCAGATGATTGCCGCCAGCCGTTAGCCCCGGCTGCACCCTTGCGCTTTCTTCGCGGGGGCATGCAAATGACCCACGGGCAATTCGAGCCCGTGGGTCTGGGAATCTCTTCCAGCTTCTGGTCCTGCTCGCTTTATCTTCCCCTATTTATCGTGCCCATGGCCGTGCCCGTTACCCTGTCCATTGCCATGTCCATTGCCGTGTCCATTGCCGTGTCCGTGGTCTTTGTACTGGCCGTAGTGGTTCCCGTTGTCGTGCCAGTGCTCTTCGCGCATTTCCGTGCGCCGGAAGTGCTTCTCCCAGCCGCGGTGCCTGCCCCAGTCGGCTCTCTCGCCTCTTCCTGGCAGATAGCCCCTGTAACCGAACCGCGGATCGAAGTCGCGATCTATGTCCCCGCGGAAGCCCTCCGGCCCGTGAAACCACGGCCCCGCGCCGAGGAACACTCCACCCACAAACCATTGCGGGCTGTAATAGCCAACGGGTGCGCAGGAATACGGCGCGTAATCGAAGTACCCGTAGGGGCAAGCCGGTGCCGCCCCAATACCGATATTGATGTTAACCTGAGCTGTTGCCTTCGGTGTTGCTCCAGCACAGCAAAGACCGGCAAGAACCGCCACGACCAGAAACCGGAATCCCTTCATTAACTTCCTCCTTGCAGAAAGGTTCACTCCGTTAGTCTACCTAAGCTTGGTCTTGCCGGACTCTGCAATGCACGCTGCAAACCAAACGAAAGTCACACTTCTGCCGAATCGGAGATGCTGAGAAGCACATGAACCTAACCCAACCCGAAGGCTTAGCCATACAACGTTTTCCGGACTATACTCATCTGCGTCACCAGCACGAACGATTCTTTCTTCCCGCCCGCCAACTCAAGGAGAAGCTCTGATGCAACTGTGCCTGGCCAGGTCCGTTTGTTGGCTTGGGATTCTGTGCTCGTTCTGTGCGATGACGGTCCAGCTACCTGCGCAGACAGCCGCAGGGAGCGAACAGCAGGCCCCCGCTCAACAGCAGGCTCCGGCAAGCAAGCCCGGTTCACCGCCAGAGCTGCCCAATGCGCCCGCCCCATCGTCGCAGGCGCCTTCGCTCAGCGATCTGGGCTTCTCGCAGCAGCAGACACAAGCCGACCCGCAACTGCAGGCGATGCTCGAAAAGCGCACGCACATGTTGAAGGTTCATCAGCGGCTTGGACTTATCACGGCGATTCCCATGGTTGCCGCAGTGGTCACCGGTCCCATGGCCAAGGCCAAAGGCAAAAACGGCGAGCCCATCAAGGAGCCGACGCAGGCGAATCTCGACTTTCATGCCGCGCTGGGCGGAGTGACCTCGGTGCTCTACTTCACCACGGCCTACTACGCTATCCGCGCGCCCCGCGTACCCGGAACCCACAAGCATGGCGCCATCCGCATGCATGAGGCGCTGGCCTTCATCCACGGGCCGGGCATGATTCTCACGCCCGTCCTGGGCATCATGGCCTACAAGCAGGAGAATGCCGGCGAGAAAGTGCATGGCATCGCTTCAGCCCACGGCCCGGTTGCCGTCGTCACGGCGGCTGCCTACGGCGCCTCCATTGTCGCCGTCTCCTGGCCCATTCACTGGAAGTTCTGGGAGGGACGATGAGGAAGACAATCCTGTTTGCCGCCCTGCTCGCGACCGTGCCCCTGTTCGCGCAGACTGACACGCAGTGGGTCGTCGAGCAATCGACGCTCAGCTATCACATGTCGCATCCCATGCATCAGGTGGATGGTACAAGCCACGAAGCCAAGGGCAAAGGCGTCTGCCACTCGGGCCAGTGCGATTTCCTGATTGCCGTGCCGGTGAAGTCCTTCAATTCCGGTGACACCAACCGCGACCTGCACATGCTTGAGACCACGCGCGGGGCACAATTTCCCATGGTCGTCGTGCGGGCAAAGTTTCCCGAGGCGGAAACCACCACCGGAACAATCTACGCAGATCTTGAAGTCCAGTTCGCCGGCCAGACCGCACACTATCAGCATGTGCCCTTCCAGCGCGCAGAGCAGGGAACTGCCGTTCGCATTACCGGAACGATTCCGCTCACCTGT
>JAJXXG010000543.1 GCA_021781255.1 Acidobacteriota bacterium | reverse complement strand
GGAGCACCACGTCCACCAGTTCATACGCGTCGTCGGACCGGCCTTCGTGAGTGAGCGAGACTCGCTTGTAAGCTATCGTCCGTCCATCGTCTTTGCTGGTGAAGGTGTCGGAGGCGATGCTGACAAGACCGGCGCGCGCAAGAGAGTCGAGAAGCACCTCGAACGCATTACGGTCAACCCCGAGAGCGAGATCGGTGTACAGCTTGCCGGTAGACCGTGAGTTAGTGTGGCCGAGTTCACGCAGAATCGCGCGGAGGTGGCGAGCCTGCTCCGCGGTGGGCGGAGCAAAGGTCTGCGCTGTGGTGGTGTGTGGCGCGCAGAAGTCGCAGTGGCCGCAGGGACGCAGGCCGTCTGCTGTATCTCCGAAGTGCTGAACCAGCGCGGCCATACGGCATTGCTGCGTCTCGGCGAATCCGGCCATGCGATCGAGTTGCGCGCGCCGGAAGGCAAGCTGCGCATCGTACCCTGTGCGCCAAGTTGATTTATCCGCAAGCGCGGTGCGGCGGAGATTGCCCGCGACATCGACCTGTGCAGCGCCCTGTGCGATGAGCTTGATCGAGGCCTTCTCAAACTGGTCGGGAGCCATCTTGATGCTCTGCGCAAGTTGTTCCGCCGGCGTGAAGTCGTCAGGAAGAATCCGCACAACACGGTCGAGATCCGAGAGTGGCGGATAATCGCGCTCAAAGAAGAACTCATGCATCTTGCGGTCGGCGTAGGAGTGCAGCAAAACGGTCCGCGAAGGCTTGCCATCGCGCCCAGCGCGGCCAATCTCCTGGTAGTAGGCCTCGACCGATGCGGGCAACGCGGTATGGATGACGGTGCGAACGTCCGCCTTGTCGATGCCCATGCCAAAGGCTATCGTCGCAACCACGATCGCAAGTTCTCCCCGTTGGAACGCTGTCTGCACACGCTCGCGAGTCGCAGCGTCGAGCCCGGCGTGATACGGCGCGGCAGTCTGGCGGCCGAACGTGTGGTTCAACTCAGCCGCCAGATCCTCCGACGCCTTGCGCGATGGCGAATAGATGATGGATGGGCGAGTCGCGGGATCGCGCAGGATCTCGGCGGCGAAGGTGTGGCGTCGGGGCTTCGACAGTTCGACGACCTCGATGGCGAGGTTATCGCGCCGAAATCCATGGATAAAGAGCGCCGGATTCTGGAGCTGAAGTTGCGCGACGATGTCCTTTTGGACAGTCGGCGTCGCAGTCGCGGTGAGCGCGATGACCGGCGCGGGGCGCAGTGCCGGAAGATGATCGCCGAGCGTACGGTAATCCGGGCGGAAGTCGTGTCCCCACTCGCTGATGCAGTGCGCTTCGTCGATAGCGATAAGCGCGGGCTTACGGCGTGCGAGCATCTCCGGAAAGCCGGGCACCCGCAGCCGCTCCGGAGCGATGAAGAGAAAGTGCAGCGAGCCATCGAGGTAGTCGCGGCAGGCCTGGCGGGAATCCTCGCGCGAGAGGCCCGAATGGATGCGCGCGACGTTCAGGCCCAGCGTGGAGAGCTTGGACGCCTGATCGTCCATCAGCGCAATCAACGGAGAGATGACCAGCGCCGTGCCCGATCTCGCGATGGCGGGAAGCTGGTAGCAAAGCGACTTGCCCGCTCCGGTGGGCATGACGAGAAGCACGTCGCGGCCGTCAGTGGCGGCGCGGCAGACCGCTTCCTGATTAGCGCGGAAACCGGGATGATGAAACGTGGAGCGGAGAAGCGCGAGGAGGTCCATGCTGCGTCTACCAGTTTCGCATGGCCTTCGCCCGATGGTCATGGAGAAGAGGTAATGCGTTAGAGTCCGCTAATAAATATTGAAGCTGACCTCGACGTTGAGTCCCATCGGGATAGGTTTACCGCCTTCCATCGCCGATGCGAAGCAGTGACGCTTTAGAGCGAGCGAGGTTTTGTCGTCTATAATCTAGCGCATGGATTGGACTACCATCTTCGGTCGATGGAAGTGTGCTTTCCTGATCTTATTGCTGGCGGTCGTCCTGCTTGCCGCTGCAAGCCCTGTCAGCTCCGCCTCCATGGTGCTGATTGGTCTGGCTTTTGTCCCCATCCTGCTATGGATTCTGCATTCGCAGCCGACAGCCATACCTGCGGTCGATCCGGATGAAGCGCACGTTGAGTCGGGCTGGGTCCGGGCTCAACTCTTTCAGCGCCCTCCGCCTTTCACCCTGTAAATCCTCGTAGCCACATGCGCAGTGTCTCGCGCTGAGGCCGTCGTGTCTTTCCAAGCCAAAGACGTTGGAGGAGGTACAGGTATGGAGTATCTGGGGCTGTTGTTTCTGTTTGCAACCGGCGCTATGTTTGCCCAGCGAATTCGCTGGAGGTGGAGAGCCAAAAGAGGCAAAAGGCAAAGCTATTGCCCCTCGGGCGCGGCGATTGGGAATGCGCTGCAGAGCTTGCAGGCGTTCGTTCAGCCGGAGGTTCGGTATGTATTGCAGGAGCGGTTGGAGGAACCAGCGGAAGATCAGGAGGATGGCGAACCCAAAGATCCCAGGGAGCACCTTCTACGGCAGGCACGCCGAATCCAGCGCGGCGAGGAAGTGGAGTTCATTACCGCGCAGTGGACGGCTGATGCGGCCGAACGATGATGATGGTATTGTTTCTTCGAGGAAAAATTGCAAATGGTGAATGGCTTGAAAGCGGCGGTCGTTGCGGCAGTATGTCTCGGTTTTGGCTCGGGTTTTGCATGGGCGCAGGCGGCAGAGCTGCCGCAGCCACTGGCAACACTCAAGATTCAGGCAAACAAGCCGGCAGCGAAGGTCAGCCCCACGCTCTACGGGCTTATGACGGAG
>JAJXXG010000215.1 GCA_021781255.1 Acidobacteriota bacterium | reverse complement strand
CTGTGCCCGCCGTTGGCCCGCACCGCCTGCGCATTCTTGATGCGCGCCTCGATGCTGATGTCCGTGCCCATCTTGTGAATCGACGCCGGATCGAACGTCGCGCCCAATCCGATAGGCTCCGGGAACTCCGTGGTGCCGTTCACCGCCACGCCATGCAGAGACTCGCTCCACCAGTCATAGCTCGGCACGCCCAGCCGCGGAATCGCTCGCGCCTGGTTCACCAGTTGGCTCGCCTTCTCTTCAAGCGTCATCCGGTGCACCAGGTCCACCGCCCGCTGCTCAGCCGACAGGCTCGTGTTCAGGTACGCAGGCTTCTGGGCACTCTGGCCCCAGGCCGTACACGCCATACCGCAGCAGGCCAACCCCGCCGCAATCCATCGCATTCCAAGGCTTTTCATCGCTTCCCTCACCGGCAGGCCAGACTTTCCCATTCATTCCGGGTCAGTGAATGGACAACCTGCACTCAGGCAGCCAACGCTAATTGGCCGGGAAAGCTCTTGTCAAGCAAAGTGAGAATACGATTTCTCTCTAATGAAAAATCGCTTTATTTTGAAATAGGACGGGTGCAATTTCAGCAGCGCGCGAACCCGGTTTTCGAGCCCCTCGTTCCCCGGAATTGCTTCAGCCAGCTTGAGGCCTACGCGCCGGATTCGAAGAAGTCCTGCAAACCTGCGCGCGCGGCATGGGCAGCCATCGCGGCCTGTATCTCCAGCGCCAGCGCCAGTGCATTGCGGCCCTGCCGCGCCGTCACATGCGGCGTGCTACGCGTGCGCACCGCATCCAGAAACGACTCAATCTCCAGCCGCAGCGGCTCGCCCGGCGTCACCGCGGGCTTGCTCAGCGACAGTCCCGGCGCGGGGCCCGCACCGATTCCCCCTGCCGCAAGCCTGGCCAGGGCCGCCGCGTCCACCTTGCCCGCGGCAAGCGCAGCCGCAAGCTCCGCGGGCACACTCCCCTCCAGCCTTATGACCAGCAAATCCCGCCGCGCATAGTCGATCGACACATACTGCCGCGGCTCAAAGAAGCGCAGCTTGCGCACCCGCTCCGTCGAAACCCGCGAGGCCGTAAAGTTCGCCACGCAGCCTGACTCGAACTCCACGCGCACATTCGCAATGTCCACCTTTGGCGACACAATCGGCAGGCCCACCGCGCGCACCTCGCGCACCGGCGAGTGGGCAAACGTGAGCACAATGTCCAGGTCGTGAATCATCAGGTCCAGCACCACGTCCACGTCCAGCGAGCGCGGCGTGAACACCGACAGCCTATGCGCCTCAAAGAACATCGGCCGTCGCAGCTTCGGCTCCACGGCCAGCACCGCGGGATTAAACCGCTCCAGGTGCCCCGGTTGCAGAATCCGGCCCTTCCGCTCGGCCAGCGCGACAAGCTCGTCCGCCTCCGCCAGCGTCGCCGCCAGCGGCTTTTCCACCAGCACATCCAGGCCAGCATCCAGCAGCGCCGAAGCCACCGCGTGATGCCCCACCGTGGGCACGGCAACGCTGGCCGCGTTCAGGCGAAGGTCCGCCTTGAGCAGCTCGTCCACCGTCGAGAAAACAGGAATCGCGTATTTCTCCGCCGTCTCAGCAGCGCGCTGCGCATCCGGCTCCACGGCAGCCGCCAGCGCAACGCCCAGCCCCGCCGTCTCCAGCTCGCGATACACGCGCAGATGATTGCGCCCAAAGGCTCCGGCCCCGGCAACGGCAACACGCAACATGGGCTCGCCCGCGATCTCTATGCTCCCTGCCCCTGCACGGCCTTCAGGCAGCGGCCGTACAGCTCCAGCAGATGGTCCACCTGCTCCTCCGGCTTGGGCGCGGAGGCGCCGCTGAACCCCGTCGAGGGCGCGGCAGGCCGACCCACGCCGGCCGTGGCAGCAACAAACTTCAGCAGGTCGAGAGCGATATCTTCATTGCGACGGGCGCCAAGGCCCGCAGTGGTGAGGGAATCCATCCTGAAAAGTTCTCCGAAATGGATGCTACCAGAATCCGCTCGATGCTTGCCGCTTCGGAATGTGAGCTAGAATCCCAATCATGTTCAGAGCCAGGGCCATTTACGGGATGTTGCTCGCAACGGTGTTTGTCTGCTCGGCGAGCCTGACTGCTGCTCAGGTGCAACTCGCGAACCTTCGGGAGATTAAGCTGCCCGTGCCCATGTTTCGAGGTATCTGGTGGAGTGGTCCGGGCCAGTCACGTTGGTACTTTTCTATCAAACTCGCGCAAGATCACGCCCTAGTCGCTTTTGAACCCAACAAGAACGGCAAATGGCCGCTGGTACGCGTGCGAAATTGGTGGACCAACAAGCCAACTAGTGAAGTGTTGAATATTCCAGGTTGGTCCTCCGCGGATGCCAAGAATTTGGAGAGACTGAACACGGGCTTGCAGATTACTCCGGACGGGCATTATGCCGTAACTTTCGCGGATGCGGTGTGGAAGGGCAGCCCTTCAGAAACGTCGGTCGATAAGTCCACCCCAAAAGTCATCGTCTCGCATAAACCAGACACTATCATCACGCTCATTGATCTAGAGAAATGGCAAATCGTTGGTAGCGTCCACTCTGCGAGCCTGCAAGCTGACGAAGTCGAGGGCAGACGCATTCTGAGCAACCGCTGGCTGGCGCTGACGTGGATCGACTCCGAATTTTCTCGAAAGACAGCGACCCTGGCTCATCGCTACGCGTTGGTCTCACTCCCCAATTTGAGATCCGGCCCAGCATGCACGAAAGAGGGTGCCAGCGGAATAACTGAGGAGGTCAGGAAGAACGCGGAAGCGTTATCTGCTCGAAACGATGCCGCAT
>JAJXXG010000597.1 GCA_021781255.1 Acidobacteriota bacterium | reverse complement strand
GGTGCAGACGAAGGACGTGAGAGCAGGCGATCCGATGACGGCGGAAGTTACCGTGACGAACACCGGAGAACTTGCAGGCGATGAGGTGGCGCAGCTGTATCTGAACTTCCCGAAGGTGGCGGGCGCACCGTTGCGGGCGTTGCGGGCTTTCAAGCGCGTACACCTGGCGCCGGGCGCGTCGCAGAGGGTGGAGTTTATGCTGCAACCTCGCGACATGAGCATGGTGACCGAGGCGGGCGAGCCTATCGTCGCCGAGGGCGATTACAGCGTCTCTGTGGGTGGCGGACAGCCGAACACAACCGCAAAGGTGCTCGACGGAACGTTCCATGTGAGCGGGACAAAGACACTGCCGGAGTAAGGCAGAAGCCAATTCACTGCAATGCAAGGGGCGCTTCCAATGGATGGAAGCGCCCCTTTGTTGTGAGCGGTTGAAGGGCGGCTTATCTGGCGGGCAGCGGCTCCGGCTCCGCCATGACCTGCTTCATTTTCAGATAGACGGCGTTGGTCCAGCCGAAGCCAATCTGATTTGCGCTGTAGCCCATGCGGACTTGGACGTTGGCGTTGCCGGAGACGACGTTGTACTTTTCGCGCAGGGTACCGTCCTGGGCAAAGCCTGTGTCGACGGTGGCGTTCCATTTGCGCGCATTGCGCTGCGCGTCTTCACGGAAACCGGCAGCGTCGAGGCCGGCGACGGCGATCCAGTTGGTGGGCGCCCAGCCGAAGGGCTCATCCCACTGCAGGCCGGAGTTTGTGTTGCTCATGGAGAGGCCGCCGGGCCGCTCGAAGAGATTGAGCCTGGCGACGACCTGCTTTGCTTCCTCGCGGGAGGCCACGCCGGCCCACAGCGGATACAGCGATGAGATGTAGGCGTAGGTTGAGGCCTTGTGGCGCATGAAGTCGTAGTCGGCGAAGACGCCGGTTCTGGACTGCCAGAGGTAGCGATGGATTGCGGCGTTGCGCGCTTTGGCGCGGCGCTCCCAGCGGGTGGCGTCTTGCGGCTTGCCGAGCAGCAGGGCAAAGTGCTCCATGTCGCGCTCGTAGCGATAGAGCAGGCTGTTGAGGCAGACGGGAGCGTAGTGATGCGTGGCGCCGTCGAAGGGGCCGAAGCGGAAGCCGGGATCGAAGCCGGATTCGCGCATGGCGCGGTCGCCGATGTAGAAATCGCGGGTGAGCCGGTAGCCGGCGAACCAGGCCTTCATGCAGACGACGCTCGCGCGCACATCGCAGCTTGCCTGCTTGAGGCGTGCGGCCTCAGTCGCGTTGGGACTCTGGGAGGCTTTGAGCAGAAAACCCTCGCCGCCCTCGTGGGGATGCGCGACCAGCCAGCGAAGGACATCGACGTAATAGGTGGCGTCGTCGGCCATCTCGGGCACGGGGCCGGTTCCGTAGTCAAAGTAGCGGGCGAGGCCGGTTGTGCCCGCCTTGTGCTCGGGCCGCGTCCAGGTGGAGTAGTCTTTCTCCGCCATGCCGTAGGCATGATCGAGCCATTGCCTGGCATCGGCGCGTCCTGCGGGTGTGGCCGGGAAGCTGGCGGGATTTTCGTATACGGCGCGAATCATGGAGGTGAGGAACGGGGGCTGCGACCGCGTCAGATAGTAGGTGCGGTTGGCGTTGAGCACCCCGCCATAGTGCTCAATCTCAAAGAAGAAGTTGTCGACCATGTCTTTGGCGAGGGCTTCTCGATGGTCTGCTTCAAGGCCGAGGACGATGAAGTAGCTGTCCCAGCCGTACATCTCATTGAAGCGGCCGCCGGGGACCACGTACGGGTTGGGGAGATAAAGCAGGCCCTCGGCGGGCAGGCTTTCGGGGCGCACGTCGCCAATCTTGTCAATGTGCCGCGGTAGCTCCGCGACTTTCAGATGGCACTTCTGTTCGAGCGCGGCCACCTGGGACGGGGCGGGCATCTCGGCGGGGAGGTAGAGCACGGGGTTGGCGGTGACCTTGATGTCCACGAGGGAGTGGCATTCAGTCATGGAGCGGGTGAGGGTGTCCCACGCGCCATGGATGTAGTTGAGCGTGGCGGCCGGGTCGGGCGCCGGTTTGGGAGCAGCGCCAACGTCCTGGGCCTGCGCGATGGAGACATGGATTGCGGCGAGTACAAGAAAAAGCAAGCGAAACAGTTTCATGACAGCTCCGGTTTCATCGACCGTGAATTGTCTGGAGTGTAACGCAGTGGACGCATCCCGCGCCCGTGCAACGCGGGATGCGCCGAGCAGCCAGCATTGAGCGCGCGGCTTTAGCTGATGCCCACTTTGTAGCGCGGCCAGAGGGGACGTTTTAATTCGTGGTCGATGACAGGCTCGCCGTCGCACTCGATTTCGATGACCGTAGCGGGCTGGTCAGGGGCAATGAGTGGAAGGCCGGTGAGGCGCAGCGAGAAATCGTTCTGCGTGAACTCGATTTTCTGGCCGGTCTTGAGCAGGCGCGCGGAGAGGACTTTGGGCTTGAGCCCACCGATGGCGATGACGGACTGGGGCTGATAGAAGTTGAGCCAGTCTGCGGCGGGAGTGTGGCCGGGCCAGAAATGCTGGTGGATGTAGAGCGTGTTGTCGCGACGGGTGTAGTTGGCGTTGGAGTTCCAGGCGAAGTTGCCGCGATCGGCGCCGTAGATGGCCTTGCCGTTGGTGTCGAGCCACTTGCCCACGGCTTCGAGCACGGTGACGGACTCAGGAGGAATGGAGCCGTCGGGCTCGGGGCCAATGTTGAGCAGGTAGTTGCCGCCGCCGCGGGCGCAGGTGGCCAGATTGCCAACGATCGTCTTCGGCGTCTTCCATGCATCGTCAAAGCGGTTGAAGCCCCAACTGTCGTTGAGGGTCATGCAGGTTTCCCAGGCGCGGCCCGACTGCGCGGCGCGGATCTCCTGCTCGGGAGTGGAGAAGTCTCCATCGAGGCCGTTGCGGTTGTTGACGATGATGTCGGGCTGCAGCTCGAAGACCATCTGGTTCATGCGCTCTGACTCCCACTGCTCGGGCGTGAGCGGCCAGTCCACGTCGTACCAGAGAATGTCGATTTTGCCGTAGTTAGTCATCAGCTCGCGGATGAGGCCATGGGTGTACTCGACGAAGCGCTTGCGTGCGGCTTCGTCGGTCTTGCAGCGTGCGCCGTCGGGGTGGTGCCAGTCCATCAGGGAGTAGTAGAAGCCCACGCGCAGGCCCTCGGCGCGCGCGGCATCGACAAACTCGCGAACCAGATCGCGGCCGGGGCCCTGTCTGGGAGCGCAATAGTCAGTGAGTTTGGTGTCCCAGTGGCAGAAGCCTTCGTGATGCTTGGTGGTCATCACCATGTATTTCTGGCCGGCGCGTTTGGCCAGGCGCGCCCAGTCGCGGGCGGCGTTGGGTTTGGGGTTGAAGTGCTTTGCCAACTTTTCGTATTCGGGTATGGGAACGCCCTCGACTTCCATGGCCCACTCGTGCTGGCCGATGACGGAGTAGAGTCCCCAGTGGATGAACATGCCAAAGGTGGCCTGATGCCACCAGGCCATGCGTTGGGCGCGCGTGGCGGCCTGCCTGGCGTCAGCGGGCGAGGCGGGAGCTTGCCCGGCCGCGCCGGCGGAGGGATCCAAAGCGCCAGAGTTGGACGCGGACAGAGCCAGGGCTCCGGCCGCGCCAAGGTTCTTGATAAACGACCGCCTCGAACTCTCTAGCCAATGCATGAATGTGGATCTCCCTCTGACGGAATGTGCCGCTCGGAATGGTGCAGGCGCTTTGCGATTGCACCAGTGCCGGCCGGGGGAACTATAGGGAATGGAGATTGGTGTTGTCAAAAAAAGTGCGGCGGCAGAATCATCCGTTACAGACGATGAGGAGAGCTCAACGTCCAACTCCAGTTGAGAGAAGATGGGGCCGACCGCCGCCTGTTGAGCAGGAGCCGGAGGGTGCCTTGCACCGGCCTGTTGCGATAGAGTGTTCGACAACGCAGCATGGCGTCCGATCCTGATGCAGCAATGCGCCGCGACAGAGAGGGACGGTGATCGCGATGATCAACATCGGTGTCTATAGCGATGCTCTTGTCGTGCTTGGAACGGCGGGCATCCTGGTGCCGGTGTTTCGCCGCTGGGGCCTGAATCCCGTGCTTGGGTATCTTGCTGCCGGCGCGCTGCTTGGCCCACTTGGCCTGGGCTCCTTCATTCATTACTTCCCGGCGCTCTACTGGTTCACGATTGGAGATGCGAAGAGCATCGCCGGGATTGCCGAGCTGGGAATTGTGTTCCTTCTTTTTCTGATTGGCCTGGAGATGTCTTTCCAGCGCCTGATGTCGCTGAGGCGTTATGTGATCGGCCTGGGCGGCCTGCAGTTCATCGTGACCACGGTGGTGATTACGACGGCTGCGCTGCTGGCGGGTCAAAAGCCCTCGACGGCGATCATTCTTGGCGCGAGCCTTTCGCTCTCTTCGACGGCGATCGTGCTGGAGACGCTGTCAGTCCAGGAGCGGCTGTCCACGGGTGTGGGCCGGACGAGTTTCGCCGTGCTGCTGGCCCAGGACCTGACGGTCATACCGATCCTGATGTTTATCGCGATTGTCGGGAGCGGATCGCGGGAATCACTTTTGACGAGCCTGCTGATAGCCATTCTGGAGGCTGCCATTGCGCTTGTCCTGATTGCGGCGCTTGGCCGGGCGCTGCTGCGGCCGCTGTTTCGGCTGGTGGCAAACGCTCACTCCAGAGAGGTCTTCATTGCCGCGGTTTTGTTCGTGATTGTCGGAGCGGGCGTTGCGGCAAACCAGGCCGGGCTATCCATGGCCCTTGGGGCCTTTGTGGCGGGCCTGCTGCTGGCGGAGACGGAGTACAGCAAGGCGATTCAGGTGATTGTCGAGCCGTTCAAGAGCCTGCTGCTGGGCATCTTCTTTTTCACCATGGGCATGAACATCGACTTCCGCGAATTGACGCGCGAACCGGTGTGGCTTGGCGCCTTTGTTATTGGCTTGATTACAGTGAAGGCGCTGATTGTGGGCGGCTCCGCCAGACTGTTCCGCCTGCCATGGGCGACGGCGATTGAGACGGGTCTGCTGCTGGGTCCGGGCGGAGAGTTTGCCTTTGTCTGCATCGGGATGGCGGGCGGGCTGGGGCTGATCGACGCGCGGGTGTCAGGCTTTGTGCTTGCGGGCACGTCGATCACCATGGCGCTGACGCCGCTGCTCTCGCTGGTGGCGCGGCGGCTGGCTCCGGTGTTTGAGGCGGGCGAGGCCGTCGATCCCGCATTGGCTGCGCAGCCGCCGGGCGGAGCAAAGCATGCCATTGTGGTTGGCTACGGGCGCGTGGGCAAGGTGGTCTACGCACTGCTGCGCCGCCACGGAATTCCATCGATTGCAACCGACCTCGACGTTCGCACGGTGGCGCAGCATCGCCGCGAAGGCCACGACGTTTACTATGGCGACACTGCCAACCCGGAGTTCCTGAAGGCGTGCGGGCTGGAGAATGCGACGGGCGTGATTATCACAATCAATGCTCGCGACAAGATCGACGACATTGTGAGGCAGGTGCGCGCGGTGCGTTCCGACGTGCTGATTGTGTCGCGCGCGCGGGATGCCGAGCATGCAAGACGCCTGTATGCAATCGGAGCGAGCGAGGTGGTGCAGGAAACGATTGAAGCAAGCCTGCAACTTTCAGAGGCGGCCCTTTTGGGGATGGGCGTTGCCGCCGAATCCGCAACTGAGTCGATTCATGAAAAGCGGCATGAACTGCGCCACGAATTGCGGCAGGGAAGGCAGATTCAGGATCGCAACAACTCGAAGCCCGCGGCTTGATGCATCCGGCAAATCGACGCGGACCGTGGCCGCAATGGCTGAGCGGATCTTCACCCAGGAAAAAGCCGCGTTATCACCTTTCGACTCAACTGTAGTTTGGAGAGCGTACGGCATGCGAAGGCAGGCGCGTCCTTGCCGGGCGCGCCTGCCTTGACGGCTCACTTGCTCTGTTCGCTCAGGTCGTAGAGCGGCCTTGCGCAGAGTTCTTCAATGGGCTGCCCGGGCGTGTATTCGAGCTTGGGCGGCGGCTTGCAGCCCTCTTCTCTGGTCATGAGCAGGCTTGGCTTGCCGACCTCCTCTTTCTCCGCCTTGGCCGCGATGGGAGCCAGCTCCTCCTTCATCTTGAGGAACTCCGAGGTTTGCACGATGCGCTCGGACTGTTTGGGCATGAACATGATTTCGCGCTGTGTCTGCACCATTCTTTCGTAGAACGGCGGGTGCGTGCGGAACCAGCTGACGCCATTCACGTAGCCCTGTTTGGAGGCCATTTTGTCGAAGAAGCGGATGAATCCGCTCGTATCATAGCCGGCCTTCCATGCGTACTGAACGCCGAGCTGGTCTGCTTCGAGTTCATAGTCGCGCGAGACGCCGAGCAGCTTGAGGTCCAGGACCAGGCCCAGCCCATAGAAGCCATACTGCAGCGCGTAGTACATGCCGATGCCGGCAATGCCGCCGGTGAGCAGGATGGCGGCCACCTGCGCCGCCTGGTAGAAGATGCCTGCGATGGTGGCTCGCTTCATCATCTTTGCGCTGTGCCGCGCCGTGTCGTGCGCCAACTCATGGGCGATGACGCCGGCGAGCTGCGACTCGTCGTCGGCAGCCTCCAGCAGTCCGCGCTCGATGTAGACGTAGCCGCCAGGAAGGGCGAAGGCGTTGACTTCACGCGATTGCAGCACGGTGACGCGGAGGGGAACCTTCAGGTCAGAGTTCCGGGCGACGCGCTCGGCCACCGATCGCACGTAGTCCTGAATCGGCTTGCTGTCGAGCTCAGGAGGCAGCATGCCGACCTGCTTCAACTCATCGACTGCTTCCTTGCCGCGCTTGATGTCGTCCTTCTGTCCTGCTGCGATTTCTCTGAAGCCAATGTCCTTGACGTCAGCCCAGCGCCGACTCTGGTAGGCGCCGCTTTCAAGGTCGGCAACAGCCTGCTTCTGCTGCGCCGGCCACTGCTGGATGAGGTCAAGCTTGGCGCTCAGGTTGTCATACGCGGTGGGAATCGCATGCCCGGAGAGCACTTCCGTTTCACTGCGGAGCATTTCAAGGTTCTGGATTCTGCAGTGCAGCGCGCGGCGTAGCTCGTCTGCCAGCTTGGCGCCGCTTGCCTTCAGCTCCTTGCGGGCGGCGTCCAGTTGCCTGCTGTAGGTCTTTCCATGCTCCTTGAAGCGGCTGCGGCAGGAGTCTTCGGCACGCTTCAGGGCCTGGCGCTCCTGCTCGACATCAGAAGCGCCGAAGTTGAGGGAAGGCGCCAACTGGAACAGCTCCTCATAGGGCTTTTGCAGATTCTGGTGGAGCGTTGACTGCGCAGGCTCTGCGGTTGGAGTCGCCTGGGACTCAGCTCTGGTGGGATACCAGGGCAGGACGACCAGCAAAATGCTGAGTCCAGTTGCAACGCACTGGCGGAAGAACTCCTTCACGGGAAGCCCCCTTTCCGTGGCCTGCAGCGGCCACTGACTGCAAAAGATCAGAGCGCACTTCTTGATTTCATGGCGTCATGGCCCTGGGCGCCGTGTAACCCTCGCGGGTATACACCTCGATTTTGCGCCGCTTTCCTTCTTCATTGGTCACTTTCAATGGCTTGCCATCGGGCCCCACAATTTCGACCTTGAGCCGGTGAAAGCGGCCGTCTCTGGTTGCGAGCGGGGGGCGGAAGGTCAGCGTGTATTCGCTGCGCAGGTAGGCGGCCACACTGCGAAAGATGTCGGGCAATTCGGCATCAAAGCGGGGGAAATAGGCAATGCCTCCGGTTCGCTGAGAGAACGCAGTGAGCGCCGATTTCGCCTGCAAGTATGAAATGTTGGCGTTGCCGTAGCGCACTTGCTCCTGCTCAGCCAAGTTGACGCTGAAGATTGTCACATCGCTTTGGCGCAGGCGCTTAAGAACATCGTCGAGAGTGGCCGCGCTGAAGCTGTTGGAGCCGGTTGTCATGAGCAGAATGGACGTTCTACCCTTGACATTGTCGAGTTTGTCGAGCGTGTCGATGAGGGCATCAAAGAGGTTGGATTCAGAGAATCCAGGAAAGCCAAGCGAAGAAAGCTCGTCCCGGACCTTGTAGCGCTCGTGCGTAAAGTCGACGCGAACCTTGGACTGAATGTCGTATGTGACGAGCGCGACCCAGTCCCTGGGTTCAAGATGGTCCAGGAAGCGGGAGGACCACGCGGCGGCCCTGTAGGCAAAGTAGTCGTAGGATGCAGAGCTGTACTCCATCAGCATGACGATGGTGATGGGCGCTGTGGTCGGGGAGAAGTCGATGATCTCCTGCGGCGCGCCGTTGTCCAGGACGCGGAAGTTTCCCTTCTTGAGCCCGCTCAGTACGGTGCCGTCCTCATCGGTGACCATCACGTTGACGTTCACCAGCGTGGCATCCACGGTGAACTTGTATGGCGTGTCTTCGGGTGTCTGCGCGCTTGATTCGGGCGGGGCTTGAGATTCCTGAGTGGCTGGTGCGGGACTGGGCGCTGCCTGCGATGGTGGAGGAGGGGTGCCGAGGGTGACTGCCGCGATCGTCAACAACAGAGGGGAAAACATCAGTTCCTCCCTGCGCAGCCTTCTGAGCCGACGTGCGATGCCGGCCGGGGCCTGAAAAACAACGCCAAAACTGTTCCATGAGACGGCAATTCCGGGAAAAGGTAATCGCGACCGGCTGAGGCGTGCCGGGGCTCAGGCGCTCGCGTTGATCAGGCTTTCCGCGGTGCGGCGGTCGGCAGCACTGCCAGGAGATGGCATTGCACCTCGGCTCGCCCGCAGTTGCAGGGGCATGTTCTTCCTACTGCATTGGATTCATCCGCTGCCCCAACTCTCCTTTGCTTCATTGCATCTTGTTCGTGCGTGCTGGTTTGTTGCGGGTTTCAGTTGCGCGGGCCGCGCTGCGGCTGCTGCAATCCGTGGATGTGGAGGATAATCCTGCGGTAGGAGGTCAAGCGCGGCGAGCCATCGTCCGTGACGGCCAGGATGATGTGCGCCACGCCGCCTCCGCGGCAGGGCCTCATGGTGTTAATCCACATGGCGCGGCAGGGCGATTTCACTGTCGCCGTAGCCTGCTGGCTGTCTCCGCCGGAAACGGTCACATCCGCGGCGCGCATGCCGGTGACGCCTGCCTCTGGATAGACAAACCACTTGTAATGGAGCGTCTGCCCGTCGGGGTCGCGGGTTCCTGCCGCGCTCAGAGTGACGGTCTGGCTGGGGCCTGCGTCCAGGTCGACGGGCGCGGTTCCCGCCTGCCCGTTTACAACGACGACAGGGTTGTGATTGGCGTGGGCAAAATCCTTCACCGTCCAGTCCATGCGCGCGGCAAAGTCGTTCTGGTAGGCCTCGCGCCAGCGCCAGATGGTGGCCTGGTCTGAAGTGCGCTCCTGACCATCGATGCCGGTCACTGTGTCCTGCGAGGTGATGCGCGAGAACATGTCGCCGCCCTGGGTCCAGATGGGGTGCGTTTCGCCGTAGGGCTGGCGATAGACATAACGGCCGCCCCAGCCACCCCAATCGGGCCGGCGATAGGCATTCAGGCCGTTATCAATCAGGCCGAGAAACGAGGGCGTGTCGCCTTCCATGATGAACATGAAGCGCGGATACATCTTGCCGAGCGGGCCTTTGGCGCGGATGTTCCTGTCCAGCCACTCATTCGTCACCAGGCTCGTGTCCGCGCCCCAGCCGTTGCGGTAGTAGATGTCGCCGCTGATGCCCGTCCATGTGGCGTAGTAGTATCCCCCGCTGTCTGGCGACGAGGGCTTGACGATGTAGAACAGCTCCGGGAACTCGCGGCGAATCCACGGGCCCGCGTCATCCTGGTCTGAGATGGAGTCGACGCGCAGACGGGCGACAAGGCTCTGCATCTCCTCCGGCGTGTGCTTTGCCCGCAGGTCGATCAGCGCCTGCGCAAGCGTGTTGGCGCCGCCCCACAGGCAAATCCACAAGGGCCGCGGGTCGTTGCGCTCGATGGCCGCTGCAAGGGCCTTTGAGCCGGCAGAGCTTTTGCCTGCGCCGGTTGCATCCAGTCCGTAGGCGGGCTGACCGGAGAACACACGCGCGTCCAGATCGTCAGCTTGAGGCCAGCCCTTGGCGTTCAAGAGCAGGTTGCCGCGCACCTGCCCGTAGGCCTGGATGAGCGCGTGCATCGTCTCAGGATGCGTGGCGGCTTTCTGCCATGTGGAGGTGGAGGCGACCAGGGCTTCGAGGTCCAGTTCGTTGGAGTAGAGCAGCAGGCGCACGAAGGACATCTGGTCGTCGGGCTCGTTGCCGATGTCGCTGAGTATGGCGACGCGCGGATGGCCGGTGAAGGTGTCCACGGGCGGCGTAGGGGGTTGGCCCGTCTGCGCGCATGCCAGGGTGCTGCCCAGCATAAATCCGAGTGCTGCCCGGCGGGCATTGCCTGCACGCCAATTTGGCCAAAGTCGCGTCATTTTCTCCTCCCGGGCGGCGCACGCTTGATGCGGCGTTCTCAAACGCAGGATCCTGCCGGCGCAGCGCGTCCAGCCCAAGTGGCAACGGTAGAGTGGCGGCGGCGCGCAGTCAACCTCTGTCCACCGATGCACATATTTATGCACATCAATGACACCCGCGGCCGTCTGAACATTCAATCGTTTTCGGGAAGGATTTCAGTCGTTCCCGGACGATGGACGTCTGCGTGAGGGGCGGCTTGTGCATCTGCTGCGCTACCATAATGACAAGATCGGGGCCGCGCATGTTTGTCGTCGTATGGCAGTTTGAAATAGCAGAGGAAAAGGTTGCCGCCTTTGAAGCTGCCTATGGGCCGGATGGCGCGTGGGCGCGGCTCTTTCGCACCTCGCCCGACTATCTTGGCACGGAGCTGCTGCGCGACGCGTATGTGCCCGGCGCTTACCTGACCATCGATCGCTGGGCCAGCGAGGATGCCTTCCGCGCCTTTCGGAAGGACCACGATGCGGCTTACGAGGCGGTGGACCGCTCGTGCGACGAGCTGACCAGCCGCGAAAACCGCATCGGCGCCTACACGGTGTGAGCTATAGGCCTTTGGGTTTGTTTGCCGGTGGGTGCGTATCAGCGTAGTAGCCGGTTGTGGTGCGGGCGGTGAGGCCGGCCTTGTCGATCTTCACGGCCAATGCGTGGTAGGCGTCGGGTTGTGTGCCGGGGCCGGCGTCGAATGTGAGTTCATAGTAGGAGTCTGCGTCGCGGACGGCGGCACTGATTTCGTCGGCGATGCCATTGCCGGTTACAAGCACCAGTCCGCCCGTGTGCGCGGCCAGCACCTGCAGGGAGAGGTCGGGATAATCGGCCTGATCCACCTTCGCGATGCCCTTCAGGTAGTCCTCGTAAAAGAAGGGATCGACCCTGCCGAGCTCGAAAGGCTCAAGGCTGTAAAGGGTAATGTGAGCCTCGCGCAGGCCGTTGGTGAGGCCCACGACGGACTTGAAGATCCACGCGCGCTCATGCATGTCCGCCTGCAGCCCGACCCAGTCGAGCAT
>JAJXXG010000947.1 GCA_021781255.1 Acidobacteriota bacterium | reverse complement strand
TTCCCACGACCGCGCCCAACTTTTCCAGCATGAAGAAGCTGGCGCCATAGTGAATCAATTCCCGCCAGTCTCTGCGCCGGATCAGGTCGCACTCCTGGCGAGTCAATTCCCACTCCCGGAAGAGCGTTTCAGGGTCCTCCTTGAAGCGGCGCCGGTGTTCGGGAACGATCAGTTCGTGGAGAAAACGGTTCAGCCGGAAGCCTTTCGCACTCCGCTCGAGCGTGAACGGATAATTGCCTTCGAGCTTCTCAACTCCCTTGTACTGCGCAACCATGTGCTCGCGGTAGGCCGCGATGGTGTCGGCCGGCGGATCGATGGACTCGTCCTCGAGAACCAGGGTCGCAAGGCCCGTCATGGTGGGCAGGTAATAGCTCTGGTGCACCTTGCGCACGTTGGCCGACAGCGCACCGCGCATGATCAGCCACATAATGATCTCGGCGCCTTCCATGCCGCCCAGCCTCACGTAGTCGGCAATGGACATCTCGCTCAAGCGCACCGGGTCGTTGGTAATCATGTCAAGGAATTGAAGGTCCCACTCAGTGTTGTTGAAGCCGGACCGCTCACCATGCACCTGGTGCGACAGGCCGCCGGTGGACACAATCACCACCTTGATGTCTTCGGGGTAGCTCTGAATGGCGCGGCGCAGCGACTGGCCCAGCTTGTAGCACCGCCGCGCGGACGGGATGGGCACTTCAAGCACGCCCACCTGCAGCGGAACCATGGGCATGGGCCACTCGGTTTCGTGCGGCAGCATCATCGAGAGCGGTGAAAAACCGCCGTGATCGAGCGGCTTACCCTGGAAATACGACAGGTCGAATTCGTCGGCCGTCAGCCCAAAGGCAACGTGCTGCGCCAGCTTCACATGCCCGCGGATCGGCGGGATTTTGCGCGGCCCGCCGCCCTCATCGGCTGACGCGTACTCATCGCCGATGCCGAGCGCGAAATGCGAGTAATGGTCGAAGAAGAACGACGTGACGTGGTCGTTATAGATGTAGAACAGAACATCCGGCTGCTTTTCCGCGAGCCATTTCTGTACCGGCTCAAAACCTGCGAAGATCGGCGCCCACGCCGGATCGTTCTGCTTACCTGCGTCGAGTGCAAAACCAATAGTCGGCGAATGCGAGGTTGCAATTCCGCCTAGAATCCTGGCCATAAGCGCCTCCTCTTGATGAACCTTTTGTCCTGCGATCATACCTCAGCGCATATCCGCCAGCAAAGTGCGGCAGCGGCGGCGATTGCGATGAAAACCGCGGTTCCGGCCCGGCGATCGGGGTTCTGGTGTAGCGTTTTATGGCTGCTGTTCTATGCCAATGGAAGACACGGCATATCCCAATGTCTTGCTAGACTCTTGTCAACGCGCCAGCGGATGGCCTGGTTCCGTTGCGGCGCTCCATTGGCGAGGGGACGCGCACCGAGGCCATGCCGGCAGCCGTCGCCGCCTGAATGCCCATTACGGTGTCTTCAAAGACGAGGCAATCTTTGGGCGCGACGCCGAGGCGCGCGGCGGCGATAAGAAACGCGTCGGGAGCGGGCTTCGAGCGCGTGTAGTCGTCTGAGCCTACGAGGGTGTCGAAACGGTCCAGCAGATGCACCGCGGTGAGGGTCCTGACGATGGACTCGCGGCTACTGCCGGAGACGACGGCGAAGGGAATGCGGCCGTGTTGCGCTTCAATGTGCTCGAGGACCTCCGGTACCGGCTCAAGCTGCGGGAGGAGATCGTAATAGAGATTTTCTTTGCGTTCGGCGACGGCTTCGACGGGCATATTGAGCCCCTGCATCCGGTTCAGTGTGGCGATGATCTCCACCGGCGGCTTGCCGCCCCAGGCATAGAAAAGCTCTTCGTCGAAGGGGCAGTCCCACTCGCTGAGCGCCTGTTTCCAGGCGATGTAGTGGAGAGGCATGGAGTCGGCAATAGTGCCGTCACAGTCGAACAGGTAGGCGCGGAAGGAACCTTCAGGAAGTCTGAGCTTCACGCGGGAATGAACTCCTTATGGGGTTGCGGATGAAAAAAGAATGCTGTTGAACAGGTTTATAAACTCATCCCCAGGTGAATTCGATTGGGGTTTCGACGTCAGGGTGCAGGCTCTTACGCACGGGGCAGGTGAGGGCGGCCCGTTCGAGCTTTTCCCTGTCTTCGGGGTTCAACTGACCAGGCACATGGATCCTGATGGTCAGGCGCTGAATCTTTCTCGGCGGCGCTGCTGTCATCTCTTTTTCGACGGTTGCCGTGGCGCCGGCGATGTCGATGTTCAGCGTGCGGGCCATGATGCCCATCAGCGTGAACATGCAACTGCCAAGCGCGGTTGCAACCAGATCGGTGGGCGAAAAGCATTCGCCACGGCCCTGATTGTCAATTGGAGCGTCGGTGGTGAGCTCGGCGCCGGAGGGACCATGGACTGCTTTGCAGTGCAGGTCTCCCTGATATTCGAGTTGAATGGCGACCATTCGTGTTCCTTTTAAAGGGCCTTTGAATTGGGATGCATGCCGCGAGCAACGAGCAACCACCTACCCCGTCTTCATTCATGGTAGGTGTATGCAGCTGCTTCCCACAAGCTTCGCGCTTTGGACCGTGAGGGAGATTTTCCTGGCCAAATGAAAGGCCCACGATTTTGACGCGCTTCGCAGGCTCTGCTAACTTATGTATTGGAGAACCCAACGCCATACACTCCTCAGTAGCTCAATGGCAGAGCATTCGGCTGTTAACCGAAGGGTTGTAGGTTCGAGTCCTACCTGAGGAGCCAAAATATTTTTAGAATCAATACTTTACAGACGATCTGTTCAAAATATACCCGACAATACACCCAGATTCT
>JAJXXG010000085.1 GCA_021781255.1 Acidobacteriota bacterium | reverse complement strand
CAAAATGCTTTCGACGCCTCCGCAAAGGAGGCGTTGAAGCGTCTGGCACTGCCCAATGACGGCGGCCTGTACCTTGGCACAACGCCGAAAGAGGAGACGATCTTTACCGATCTCCTTCCGGTTGCGAGTTTTCCCGAGCGCTACTATCACGCCCACACGACCTTTAAGAACCGCAAACAGGCCCTCGATCATCTTTTTACGTTGGCAAAGACCACAAAGAGAGACGTTTGGCGAGGCTTCACCATCCACGGCAGCACGGTCTATTCCTTCTATGACCTTTCCGCATCGCAGTGGAAAGATATTGCCGAACCCGGAACGGTCGAAAACGACCTATCGTTCGAGTGGTCGATGGAAGCGGATGCAGACCGGAGGCGGCTTTTCGTCGAACTTCTCAACGCGACGCTTCAGGATCAGTTGCGCGAAGACGATATCCATTTTTCAAATATGCACGAATACTATTTCCATCGTGCCAGTGATGACTTGGAGGATAAGTCGAGGAAGTACCGAAGTCGCCGCAAGGATGCCAGCCGTGAGGTATTTAAGCGCTATTGCACGAAGGCGAATCCTGAACACACTGCCTACTTCCGTCACTCCGCTTTTTACGGACACTTTGTCGAAATGGACGGCAACTGGTTTCTCCAGATCACGCCGACGTATCGGTTCACCAAGGATGGTTATCGCGATAGCCGTTTCAGCGCAGAAGCACTGAGCGGAATCAAGCGTATGGAGAACAATCAGGCCGTCCATGGTCAAGTTGTGATGTGGGGAGAGTTCCTTCAAAAGGAAACGCTCTTCAGCCAACATAACCTCATCAAGTTCTATCCCTTGATGCAGTGCACCGCAGACAGCGGATTCGATGATACGGACTGGGTCAAGCGTGAGGAAAAGGATCGCCAAGAGACGGTCTTTGCAGGCGACCAGGATGAACAGGCGGAACTGGAGCTATGAACCTCACAATTTTGGAAGAACCAGAACTAGAGTTTGGCGGCGGCGGACGGCACATTGATATCCGCTTCGGGATCAGGGACTATGGCCCCTTTGATCTCCAGTCGCCGCGTGCGCCGAAGGAAGTTCGGATTGGCCTGATTGGGACGGGGGAAACGGTGGAAGGCGTCACACGCTGGATCGAACGATGCGTCCAGGGGATCGCACAAAAGGAGACCAAAAAACCTAACCTGTTTCCAGCTTTCCCGGCTGTTACACCTAGCACTTCGTTCTGCTGCAACTTCGCTACTGATTCGTCTCTCAATCGAACCCTCACCGGAACGACGATTGAGGGGCTGTCTGAGGCAGCCACGATTGCAGAGCGTGTCGAAAAGGCTGCGGATCTTTTTGTCCGAGAGGTAGAGTTTCTTGCTGAGAACAGCAATCCGAATGTGATTATGTGCGCACTGCCGCTTGAACTGCTTGAGCTTCTAGCGGAAGAGCGCAAGAGTCCTGGACGCAAAGACCTTCACCACTTGCTCAAGGCACGCACCATGCAGTGGCGAATCCCCATCCAACTTATTCTGCCCGGAACATACGATGAGTCCAAGGCGAAGAAGCAAAAGCGCGCAGGAACGCCGCGTCCATTACAGGATGAGGCGACACGAGCATGGAACATTTTCTCGGCCTTGTACTACAAGGCTGGAGGTACACCTTGGCGGCTCATTCGGGATTCCTCCCAACTTTCTGCTTGTTTCGTTGGAATCAGTTTTTATGAAAGCCTGGATCGTTCCCGGCTCACGACGAGCATGGCGCAGGTATTCAACGAGCTGGGGGAAGGAGTGGTTGTCCGCGGTGGAGCTGCATCGCTCTCGAAGGATGACCGCCAGCCCCATCTTTCCGGGGAAGATTGCTATCGACTCATTACGGACGCGCTGAATCGTTACCGAGAAGTGCATCGCACTCTTCCTGCACGGTTGGTCATTCACAAAAGTTCCGGCTTCTCGAAAGAAGAAGAAGAAGGCGCGAAGCGTGCGATACGGGAGGCCCGTATCGAAATTTTCGACTTGCTCCACGCGAACGATTCGGACATTCGGCTGTATCGGGACGGAGTATACCCACCTCTGCGGGGGACATTCCTGCAAACGAGTGGACGTAATGGAGTGCTTTATACGAAGGGTAGTGTTCCGTTCTTCGAGACCTACCCCGGAATGTACGTTCCCAAACCACTGGCGTTGAAGATTGCGGCGGGCGACCAGACGCCGCTTGGCCACGCCCGCGAAGTTCTTGCACTTACCAAGATGAACTGGAACAGTACCCAATTCGACGGTGGGATGCCTCTTACGTTGACGGCAGCACACAGTGTGGGGAATGTGCTGAAACACTGTTCGGATAATCAGCGGATTGAGCCGAGATACAGCTTTTACATGTAACGGCCAGGGGATTCGCCGCAAGGCTGCTTTGCGCAGTGCCATGTGAATCCCACACAGGGCGCCTGGGATCTCCAGGCGCTTTTCGGTTTGCCCAACTACGACGCCCTGGTGGATGATGGAGGAGGACGGGTACGCACCGTCCTGGGTGTCGAAACCCAAGCAGAAACACCGTGCGCTGGCAACAGTCACGGGCCGAATTCCCAACGCCTTAGCGTCGGGGAGCCATAGACGTATGTCCAGGCTTCGCGGCTAAAGGTTTATGGAACCGCGTGTTTCTGCCGGTTTTCGAACTCCCCGACGAGGGTTATCAGGGCTATTTGCGGGGGCGTACCGCAAATGTTTCTCCCAAAAAACCTCGAACTGGAGGAGTATGCTGCCCCTGTCCTTACCGCCGCTTCTGCATGGCGCTCATAACGACAGCTCTGTAGTATGTCCAACATCTTGATCCTGTCTCGGTATGGGCCATTTTCCCCTATGGGAGATTGAGTTATGCGTGAGCTGATCTTCAGCGCGGACGGAACCGGACGGCTTCCTTTGCCCGATCGCTGCACGGTGGATGTAGCGTGTCTCGCCGGGCCGGAGGTTCAGGAAGCTGTCATGCAGGTTTTGGAAGAAAACCTTTATGTAGCAGCCTTCGCAGGAATCGACCTGAAAGCACTGGATGGGATTACTGTTGCCCCGGACTGCCATGCAGCGGCATGTGCGCTTCAGAACCTCCCTGCAGGCCAAATTCCTCTAGAGATGAGCGAACAACCTGACGCGATGGAGATGGCCCGAACAGCCGCAGTGCGCCGCAACGGAGATTTGCGGTTTCACATCGTGGTGCGGCCCGGACTTCTGTTGTTGGCGATGTCACCCGATCCGACCATGCAACGTCTGGTGCGGGGGTGTATTGCTCACGAAGCCGCGCACGTCGATCACGAGAGCCATCTCTACCGCATGTTCCCTGACAGCTATGGCAAACCGCTGGAGTGTGGGGATCGTTCCCGGCAAACCTATCTTAAGGCGATGGACGTATGGAGTGAATACGCCGCCTGCCGCTCCTCCGCGATGTTTCGCCCGGAAGCGATCGAAGAGTTTGAAGGCATCCTCTGCCGCGCTCTCGAAGAGAGTCCGGTTGCGGCGATCGAGCAGATTCAGGCACATCGCGAAGGCCGGTCGGTGGGCGATGTTTTCCGCGAGATTCAGCAGATCTTCGGCGATACCTTCATCCATGCCGGCTACCTGCTCGGTCACGTTCATGGGGTCGAGCGGAGGCGGAAGGATTGCACACCGCGGCTGGACGAGATACTGCGAAAGAACCCGGAGCTGGGATCGCTGATGGACCGGCTGGAACGGGTCCTGCACGAACTCTGGCTACAGGAATATGCCTGGCCTTCCATCGAAGTCTTCGCTCCGATCTATGACCTTATCTGCGAACGGATGGGGCAGTGTGGACTTGTCTTCATCCGGCATGGCGACGAGTGGCGGGTCGTGATGTACGAAGAACAGGAAGCGAGAGGAGCGGCTAAAGAAGCTTTGGGTCGATGGAGCAAGTCACCGGAGACACCGGAAAAATAACATCTCCCAGGATTCGACTCCGCTATCTGTCGTGCCCTTTCCCGGCAGCTAAACGCGTTTAATTAGTCGCGCCAGTGGTGCGACTAATGAGACTAACAGAATTTCTGATTCTCGCTCTTCGGGAGTCAACGGCTGCAAGTTAGAGCACGACTCCACTCGATGCCAGCTCTGCCAACAGTGCCTGTGCGCGGTCGTAGCGAGTCGTATCCCGTACCCAGTCTGCGGTTGCAGGTGAAATCCACCGGATGCACTCCAGTATCTCCGGCAAAGTGATCTTCGGCTGCGCGACATGACCGGTAGAGAGCATGTTCTGGTTAGTCAGGATGGGTTCGTGATGGGCGATTCTGTTGCGGAGCCGCTGAATCGTTTCCAAGCGAGTATGCACACGGGAACGCGGCACGCGCGCATGAGGAAACGCGTGATGCGAACAGACCGACCAGAGATCGTGATATTGACCGGATATGAGAAATGGCCAGAAGCCAAAGGTCAATTCCGCGATGAGCTTGCCGACGGGAGCAGGAGTGCCCACGTTACGCCGCGCCTTTTCGATCATCTTCTGCATCGGTCTGGTGAAGATCAGCCTGGGCACAGTGGGAAACGGCAGCGCAAGATTGTTTCGGTACCAGTCCTGCATCCCAGTGCCATTGCTCAGTGCATCATGCAGGCTATTTCGGATAGCAATTTCTACGTTGTGAAGCACGCCGAAAAGAGCTTCCGAGACGGCGATATTGGTTTCATAGAGCGCAAGCGCTCGCGTGAGATCGCCATTGGCTGCAGCGAGGTAGCGGAAGATTCGGGCACGGGTCAGTGTGCGATCCAAGTCGGCCAGGAATTCGACGCTGTATGATTTTGAGGACATCTTTTATTCAGCATCCGGTCTTGTTGACGGCTCCGTCAACAGGGGGTATTCTTATTAAGAACGCTGCCGGAACCATCCCTGCCGAAAGGCACATGGCCGGGGCAACGGAACGAAAACGGGGGCCGAGAGGCTCCCGTTTTATTGTGCTCATAATGTTCACCGTCCACGGCTGAACCCTTCCACCGCAATTTCCGGTGCCGGTATAGAGACATTGAGGTTCATCTCGCTCTGTTTTCCCGGAGTTCTGACTTCGACTCCCTTCATAGCCCTTTCCTGAGCCAGCCCTTGACCATCCGAAGTGTAGATGGCGAGGTCGCGTGTTTGCCCGGAGAGCCTTGCAAAGTCCTTGTGCATGGTGGCAAGCTGCTGGGTCTCGCCACTCACGATGACGCGATCCACGCCACGCGGCGGCATCCGGTCGGCAGCGTAGCCATACTCGATGTTGTGGGATTGTTCTTCGGAGAGCGCAACCGACTTGCCCTGATCGCTGCGCACGGTTAATGAACGATCTTCGCCGATACGCTCGACGGTGGCGAAATCTCCCTTGTGTAGCTGGAACTCCCGTGCGCTGGCCGTCAAGCGGATGCGCTCCCCTTCAGAGATATCGCGCATCTCCTCGCGAAAGACATGGCTTTGGATGGTGAGCTTCTTCAGCAGTGCCGGGTTGTAGCCGGCCTCATTGCCATCTCGCATCCCAATGGTCAGGCGATTGGCTCTCGCATCGACGGCCAACACTGTCGCGGTACTGTTATCCACGATGCCATGCTCTGGGCTTCCGGCTCTGTAATGAATCTTGTCGCCGACAGCATAGTTGGCGGCGAGGCGTGGATTGCCGAAGTGCTGTTCGACCCAGACGGGCAGCGCATGACTATCGGGAGAGAGGCGTCCTTGCTGGCGAAGCTCATCGCGGATAAGCGATGTCAGTTCCTTGCGCTCTGTCGCATCCGGCGCAACGACCATGGCGCGGTCCTGGCGCGAAGCATAGGCGAGGGCAACGGCGGCAACGCGGTGCTCCGCACTGGCGTACTCGTGGACACGACCATCCTGCTGGAGGATGGTCGTAGCGGTGGCGGGATCGCTCTCACGGAAGGCGGAGACGGCACGCTCCACCTCGTTCTTCTTCGGGGATTCAGAGAGGTCGATGGCTGCTGTCTTCGAGATATCGGTCGCGAGCCGCTTGCCTAAACGCGCGGCATCGTTGGTATAGATTTGGGCGTCGTGCGACGCTCGCGAAATGGCGACATATGCAAGCCGCGTGTTCACCAACCCGCGTGGCCCCTCGGTATCGAAATGAGCCAGCACACGCTCTGAAGTAAGGCCCTGCGAGCTATGCGAGGTGACGGCATAGCCATGGTCGTACTGCCGGACCTTTTCGGTATCGAAAGTGAGCGTGCGCTTTTCCTTGCCGTCCATCCGTACCGTCATGCGTCCGTTTTCGATCCGTTCGATGGTGGCAAGGTCGCGGTTGGCAACGCTCAACTCTTTCAGCGACCCGGTGAACTGGATGCGGTCGCCTGTGGCGAACTGGCGCTCCTGCTCGCAGAAGACATTCACACCTCGTAGGCGTCGCGGATCGTAGGCAATAACTTCTCCATCGGCACGCTCCACCGTCAGTAGATTTGCCTTCGCATCGACAGCCTTGACCGTAGTGAGGCTACCGCGCTCGATGCCCAACTCCTTGCTGCCAGTGTTGTACTGCACCACGTCGTCGACGTTGTACCGTGCCGCCCAGGTACGATCCGCTCCTGTCATATCGGAACGATGAGACAGCGTGCGAAAGACTTTCCCATCATCTTTCAGCTTTCCGGTCTGCAATAACTCAGCGCGGATGGCCTCGTTGATCTCCTGACGACTCTTGTTGTCTGGGGAGACGACGAGGGTGTTCTCCGGCCTGGCCGCATAATCCTTTGCGATAGCAGCGATGCGGTCACGCCGGTCCGGCAGCTCGGTGATGCGGCCCTGCTCCTGAAGCAAGGTAATGCCTTGCTGGGTTTCATTCTTTGCAAGGTGCTCGACGGCCTTCAGGAGTGCAGGATCTTTCTGTCTCACGATGCGATCAAGCTGGGCGGTCCGCATCCCGGCTTCCTGCATCTGTTGGAACGGGCGACCGGCGTCTACACCTTGATGTTGCGCGGTGTCACCGATGACCAGCACACGGTCCTGCGGTTGCAATTTCTGCAGGAAGTCGCGCATCTGTTTGGTGCTGGCAAGACTCGACTCATCGAGCATATAAAGGTGGCGCGGCTGCTGCTCATGGGACAGGTCTGTCTTCCGCGCAAGGAAGCTCTGCAATGTGGAGGCGTCGATACCAGCCTCACGGAGTTGCGCCGCTGCGCGAGATGTTGGCGCAAATCCCTCGACGATGAATCCATTCTTTTCTGCGCCCTCGCGGATGGAAGAGAGCACTGAGGTCTTACCTGATCCTGCCCGCCCCTGCAACCCGTGGATACGGTCGGGCGAGTTCAACACCTCTTCAATGACGCGCTTTTGAGAGTCATTCAGGAAGTCGCGCGATTGTGCCTGACGCTGTGCGTCTTCGGCACTCATGATCGGCTGGACGGTGTTCTTGGCGGCGCGAACGTAGTCGATATTGGCGCGTTCGGCGGCGATGGTTTCCGGCGTGGTGAAGCGGGGACTGGAGGCATGTTTGTGGGATTCCACCGAGAGGAAATCGCCACGCTGATGCCGTGCCTCGAATTCGGCGCGGACCTGGGGATAGGTGGTATTTCCCATGCCACGGCGCAATGCATCACGGAGTAAAAGACGCTCATCCAGTACGGCCTCGCGCTCATACAAGCTGCTGCGAGCGTAGGTCACGGCCTCCCGCGCATGAGCGACGCGGTCGGGGTTATGGCCCATCGTCTGCGCCCGTTCGCGGGCTTCAACCACGACGCGCTGCGGCTGGTTGCCGTACTCGGCGGCAAGCTCCCGATGCGCCGCCAAGACCTCGGCAGGCGTCATCGTATGCTTCTTCTCGCGAGTGGAACGCGCCGCGATCTCCGCCGCTTCGGGCCCGGAGACGCCGCGCTTTTCCATCTCTTCCTTGATCTTCTCGCGGCGTTGGCTGGAGGCTTTCAGGTAATCGGCGGAGTACGACTTGATCTCGGGAGCGCCGCTTTCGCCTGGCTCGATCTCATAGCCCAGCGAGCGCAGCCGATACATCAACTCCGACTGATAGACCGCCGTGACGAAGTTCTGGCTTTCAAAGAACGGTTGCTCCTGCAAGGCTCGCGTCGTCCCGTCTGCGCGTTGCGTCACGTTGAAGATGACGGCATGTGTGTGGAGTTGCGGAGCAGCGTAGCCATCGACCGGACGGGCGGTGTCATGCTCGAATTTCGCGGCCAGGAATCTGCCAGTTTGTTCGGCGGGTTTATTTCCGCCAAGACGCGCGTGGGTGTACTTCTCCAACTCATCCAACGCAACTGTGACCGCCGCACGATGGGCCTCGCGGATACGATCATCGCCGCCCACCAGCGCCGTCAACGAAACAGACTTCGCGGGTGCAAACATCGCATCCCACCCGGCACGGTGAGCCACGGCCTTCGTCGTGGAGCGATCTGGGTTGGTGTATTCAGTAGCGATGCGATGGCGCACCATCTGCTCGCCGGTCACAGGATGTCGGCCTTCCGTGAGACGGGAGAACTCCAGTGCGGATACTTCTCCGGAGACGCCCATCGACTCGACCAATTTGCCCTGCCATTCACCCTTCACCTGATCGCCTTGAGCATAGTAGCTCTGCGTCGGAGAGGTGTAATCGAGCTTGTGATACGTCTGCGCCTGGGACGCGTTCAATGGTTTGGAGATGTCGAGCATGGCCTATGTCTCCCGTATCAGGGCGGGGCCTAATGTCTGCTCTTCTTCCAGCTCTTCGTCCTCTGAAAGAGTAGGTGATAACACTTCTGCCTGCTGCAGGGCGGCAGGCGTAGGCCATGCAATCGGGGCACGCTCCTTATCGTGCGGGCCATCGCTCTCGGTCGCCGGAGATATGTCTTCCTTTTCTGGCGATTCTTGCTCGGGCGTGGACGCAGGCGGGTTCCGCTCCAACGTATCCGGGTCAAAGCGTAGTCCACCAGCGGTCTTGCGCGGCAGGAAGCCCGGAGTTGGCGTCGGCAGGTCCATGTATTCGAAAGCGAACCGCGCCACGCTGTTACCCAGCTTGAGATAGGCGTGCCTGTCATCGAGGCCGGATATCTCGGAGCCCATGACGAGCGGTTCGATCTGACGCTCGACGGTGAAATTGTGACCGGAGCGCGTACCGTCGAATTTCGTCTCCTTGAGCCGCTCGATCTCCACTTTGCCGATGGCCTCGGATATCCACTCGGCGGCCTTCGGCTCGGCGGTCTTCATGAAGATTTTGGTGGCTGGCTGGGACAGCATCACCTCGGCGAGATGACCATAGATGACCTCAAGCTGGGCCTTGCCCTGAAAGCCAAGGATGAGCGGGTTCTTGGACTTCCTGTTCTCCGTAATGGCGGTATGAAGCTGCGGCAACCGCTGCAAACTCGCCAGCTCATCGATGACGAACCATACGGGCTTTTGGCCGGGCTGCGGAGCGGTGAGCAGCCGCATCACAAGCAGGTCAATCCAGAGGGAATGCAGAGGACGCAGCGTGTCCCGCTCCGGTGGACGGGACGTAATGAATATCCATCCTTCACGCTTCTTCGACCAGGTCCGCGCATTCCAGACGGCACGTTTTTCATCACGCTCTGGCAGCATACGAAACGACTTGGCGACCAATCCAAGCGAAGATAGAACACCCGCTCGCTGCGGGCCGGCCTTCCTGTCTATGTAGAAGGCCATCTCCGTTCCATCCACCATCTTCATCAGCTCTGTATCGCTCGACATCCATGCGGCAAGCTGGTGCGGGGTCGGACCGCGCTTCAATAGGTGGGCGAATATTTGTGCTGGCGTTTCATGGAAGAACTCATCGACCTTATCGGTCTTCGGTGCGTACAGAGACGTTGCAATCGCATAGGCTTCATCTTCCGATTCCAGCTCTTGCGCCGGTCCCCAGTAGGGGCAACGGGCGTCAAGCGGATTGAGCACGATGTCCCCGCGCTTGGCGTCGTAGAATCGCTGAATATATTCACACGCCGGGTCATAGACGATGGCAGAATCACCCCGGCCTCTGATCTGGCGAAGGCACTGCATGATGAGCTGCGTCTTGCCAACTCCTGTATCGCCCATGAGCTGAAGATGCTGCGCTTCCTTGTGAAGCGGAATCCGCATCATGCGACCGGATTCAGTCGTCTTGAAGCCCAGGCCGTCGCCCTTCTGAGCTTTGTTGAACTCGGTCGGATCGAGCATTCGAGGGCCGCGAAGGACGCGGCCATACTTCATTTCTTTGAAGCGCCGAATGTCTTTCGGAACTGCCAAAGCAAGCAAGAGTGCAAGGCATAGTCCGCCCTCGATCATGCTGACGGAGAATAGCCGCCAAGGGCTGGCACCACCGTAAACGACATCATGCTGCCAGCGGTACATCGAGGCATCGGCCAGCTTCTGTGCGGGGCCGCGAAACGGGAAACGATAGCCCTGGGCACGAGCAAGTTCGGATAGGAAGAACGGCATACGTTTGCCATTCGGCAGCGTCAACTCACCCTCTGCGAAGTCGATGGGCATGGCGAGACGCGGCTTGGCTTTTGGGCCACCGAGATAGAGGAGCCGGTAGCTCTGGTGGGCATGGAAGGTTCTACCAATACCAGCCCGAGCATAGTCCGTCATGTACGCCTTCTGAAGCGGCGGGAGTTGGAAAGCATATCGCTCCCAGGCAAAGAACAGCGTCAGCAAAAACGCCCCCGCGATGGCGCAATAACTCATCAGCGGAACGTGCGGCGGCCAGATGATCGTCTCTTTTCTACCCCACTGGGTTGCCATCGGAAGTCTCCTTTCCGGCTTGCTGGGTGTACTGCTGCATGACCTCCTGCGCGGCTTTGTGCTTCTCCTTCCGCACCATCGTCATGGCTTCGGTGATCCAAGCGGCAGTAACTTTTTCACCAAGCGCGAGGGGCTTGAGCAGGTTCACAAGCAGCATCCGAGTAGCGATGAGTTCGGTGAAGACCGCATCGCCGCTAGGCCGACGCGCTTCGCGCAAAAGAACGTCTCGCGCCCATTCGCTGAGGGCTTTACCCTCGTGGCGAGCTGCTGCTTCCAATTCCAGTTGTTCAGGCCGCGTGACCCTCGCCTGAGCAACATGCGATCTTGCGGGACGGCTCTTAGAGCGCGAGAGACGATCTTCTAGGGTTCTGGTGGCTATGGGGTGAAGCGTTCGCATGGGATACCTCCGTTGCCGTATGCAACTGCATACGGCAGGTATGCAGTTGCATACGCATTGGCGCTAAAGCAATGAGCGATAGGCAGTAGACAACTGCATACGCTCGTTGTTAAAAACACGCCCATCCGAGGGATGGAGTGTCAATCTTCTTCCGGTGCGCAGCACCGCTGTGGTTCTGCCACAGATGTAGGAGCGGGATCATGCCTTCGATCCCGCCGCAGAAGCAGGTGCTTGTGGTGTCGATGATGCCGAGGAAACCGGCTTGCGTGCAGGCCGCTCCGCCACATCATTTCCATTGCCGCGGCGAACGCGAAGTGTCGGTGTGATCCGCTGTGCTTCGGGAGTGCGAAGGAACTCCTGGAACTCGCGATCTTTG
>JAJXXG010000977.1 GCA_021781255.1 Acidobacteriota bacterium | reverse complement strand
CGTCGTGGACGGCGAATTGGGATAGCCAGCAGCCTGATGGGCTTTTGTGATTGCCGTCAGTCGTCGGGTAATCGTGCTGACGGCACAATCTGAAGCGCAGTCTGCAATGTACATTGCTACCGTTTCAGGCGTCGCCGGGAGAGGAGTCAGCCGAAGATCAACGCACCAGCTTTCGAAATGACTCCACTCGCGTCGATAGGCCCTGATGGTGGCTGGGCTCTTCGCCGACTGCGCGTACTTCTTTACCTTCTCAATCAGGGGACGAAGATCGACTGCTGGTGTCGGATGGCAGAGATCAAGAGTTTGCATATAAGCATGCTCCTGCGGTCTAAAACCGTTGAATCTGAGTTGGGAATTCTCCGGCGAATTCCGGAGTGTCGGTCATTCTGTTTGGTAGTCGTCAATGCGGACAGGAGATCAGTGGTTCATTGCGGCGACGCGAGGCGCTTTGGGCCTACAAAGCCAAAGAGCGCTTCGCCAAGTTCAAGCGGATGGAGGATGGGAATTTACCCGCGCTTCGTCGAGATCGTGAAGGAATTTCGCGCCCTTTACAGCCTTCAGCAATCGCTGAAGGACATCGACAAGTTTCTTTGGCAGGTTGGCGATGGGCTGCTGAACGGTTAAGCGCCGACGAGCTCGGCCGGCATCTCGTTGTAGGTCCGGCCCTCGAGCGTTCGGCCAGTCAGCTTTTTGCGCACGCCGCCCCATTGTTTGAAGAAGAACGGCACATCTGCTTTCCGGCACTGATCGCGAAGGTCCTTCACCCAAGCAGGGTCCATCGGGCGGGCGCCGGGTCCTGACTCACCACCCACGATCACCCAATCGATTCCGCGCAATTTCAGGTTTGGCAACGGTCCAAGCAGTGGCTCTAGCGAGAGAAATTTGACCGCAGCCTTGGTTTGGCGAAGGTCATCGATCCGGTTGACGTACTTGTCACTCTCTACGCTCACGCCCATCCACACCTGCTGTGGCCACTTCAGGAAGGGGCTCAGCTCGCGGAGACGTTCCGAGCGCTTCGTCAGAATCTGATATTGATGCCAGTCCGCGCGCCTCATCACGTCAAAGACGCGCTGAATGTATTCGAGTGGCACATCGACGTGGAACAGATCGCTCATGGAATTCACGAAGATGCGCCGAGGCTCGCGCCACTTCAACGGCACTTCGAGCATCTGCGGTTGGAGAGTCAGCCGAAATCCATTTCGGTAGTTCGGCTGCCCCATGCCTGCGAGCCGCTTCGCCATCCGCTCGGCGTAGCAGTGCTTGCAGCCGGGACTGATCTTCGTGCAGCCCGTAACAGGGTTCCAAACTCGGTCGGTCCATTCAATCGAAGTTTCCGCCATGTCATAACCCCTGTCTCTCTCGGTACTTGTTGAAGATGCTCGTAACTATGTTCGATGCCGCGGTCTTGTGTCCAGCAAAATAGAGGTAATAAATAACCGCATTTGTGCTGTTCTTCATGGGCATCGGCTTCGGGACATATTTGAATCCAGCCACATTAATCAGACGCTGCCGGAAGGCTTCTGCAAACCGCGAATTAGAGACCTTCGTCGTGTGCACTTCACCGAACAGATCCTCGTTTCGGTCATATCCAACATCGAGCCATGTGTCATCACCCCAGGTTCTTGTCATTTGCTGGACTTTCTCTTCGCGCGCTTTGGCCGGATCGCGGGTGAGGGCGTTCCGGTTGATGTCCATGATCATCAGATTCACGAAGAGCTCAATCGACCCCATCTTTCCAGCCGTCTGAAGAACTTCCCAGCTCAGGTCCATGTTGTAGGGGTCTAGCACGCAAACGGCCCTGCCGTAATCTTCGTAGCGGGCTCGCGGAAAGACTTCCTTCAGAAGGACCTGGTCGCATTCCTTTGGGTATGTGAAGACATCAGCTCGGTCGCCGGCCAGCTGCTTCAGCCCCGTGACCCTAGCCTCGTTTTTGTCAATGAAGTGGTACTCGGAGAACGGGGGATTTGTGCCGAGCGCGATGAGCGGACTTCCTTCGATCTTGTTGCCCGTTGTCCGAGAGAGGTGATAGCCAGGCCCAGCGTAGCCATCGACGTAGATCCAGTGCAGGCGCGGAATGGAGTTTCGCCGCGTCGCATCCATAATGCGGGTGTAGGCCGGGAGGTATTCCTTGATGATCGCGAGCTTTACCTCCGACCAGATCCCGATCTCGTCATACTCGGTGGGCACACTCCAACATTAGCGCCGCACAGGGGAAGAATCGCAGATTCCCGAAGAAACGGTAACTTCGTTAGTCACGAGCGCGACGATCCGTTCTTCACTCGCCATGCTCTTCAGAACATCGTCATTCGTGATGCGAATCGTTCGAACGCCGTAGGTCTGCAGCAGCGATCTAATTGGGTCCGGCGTCATACTTCTCCTGCTCATCGTGCGCGCTTCCGCCGATTGCAGGTCGCCTTCTGCCAGTTCGAGCTCCCCATTCCGCGGGTTTTACGATGCCATCAATGTGCTCTTCCAACGTGCGCCGCTTCTTAGCAACCGGCCACGATTGTTGTGCGGTGCGGAATGAAGCGGATTGGTGCAGTGACCTAGAGCTGCGGATTTGGGCGAGTACCCAGGGGTAAGAATCCTCGCGACCAGCGGCGCACTGTGGAAGCATCGGGCACTCGATCAGGATCCTTCAGCTTCGGCGAGGTTCTCTCCCATGAACAGTGTTCCTCAATGCGTCGCCACAATGCCTGGCAGCGGGCAAACACGTCCTGCTGGAAAAGCCCATCGCGCGCACACTGCAGAAAGCGGATGAGATCATCGCCGCGGCGGAGCGCAGCGGTAAAACCTTCATGGTCGCCTACCCGCATC
>JAJXXG010000016.1 GCA_021781255.1 Acidobacteriota bacterium | reverse complement strand
GATATGAGTTCCGCAGTTCGTGTATCGTCCTGACAACGCACCTGCCCCCGAGAGGGCGTTTTCATTGGGTCAAGTCTCAATCTTTCAAAAATTCGCCACCGAGGATGTCGCTTGGAGATCGCATCGGCAATAACGTACGAATATAGAAGGCCACGTTCGAGGAAGAATGGTTCTGCAAGCGCCTATGGGGTCGGTTCTGGCTGTGGACCTTTTTTGCGTGCCTTCTTGTTAAGCTCCATCACGATCTTCTGTTCTCGCTCGCTTAACTGGGCCTCATGCAGCCGGGCGTAAATCATTGCAAGCTGAAGGTGCGCATCTACAAAATTGGGCCATTGCTTAACCAGTTGCTCAAAACCGGCTCTGGATTCCTCCAGATGTCCAGTCTCCGCATCAAGGGCATACACCTGAAACATGGTTGTGGCCGAGCCGGGCCGCAGCATCATTGCATGTTCCAGGTACGGCCTTGCCTCTTCCATATCGCCGTAGTGGCGCAGGACCGCTCCGAGACGAAGGCAGGCTTCAAAGTCGTTTGGATCCATTTTGAGCGCTCGCCGAAATGCTGCCTCGGCTTCCTCATTCTTACCAGCGCCCAATAGAGATCGTCCATAGACGGTCCACGCTCCAGGAATATTTGGATTCAGATCCAGCGCTTTCTTCAATGTCACTACAGCGGCTTTATAGTTTCTTGCGGCAAACTGCGCTGTTCCAATTAGAACATCGGCCACTGCTGGATTTCCTTTCCTCATAATGTGGTCGATCACTGCAGCGCCATTTTTAGTTTGTCCATCCTGAATCAAGGCATTGCCTAGGATGTAATCGACCGTTTGGTCATCCGGATGAGCTTCGTAGGCGGGCTCTACAAGTGCAATCGCATCTTTGAATCGTCCCAGACGCAGGTCGCAATCAGCAAGCAAGTAGAACACCTGCTGATTTGCAGGATGCAATTCGTGCAGTTTTTCGAATTGGTCATGCGCTCTGCTAAAGTCACCCTCTTTGTAGAACGCAAGACCCAGATTGAGAAGAGCTACCTTATTTCCGGGCTCGCGCGCGAGAGCTTTGTTGTATTGCTGTACGGCTTCGTCGTAATGTCCTTCCTGTGCGAATGCAACGCCCAGATTGATACGAGCGTCAATCGAATCGGGAGTGTGCCGAAGAAGCTCCTGATAGAGCTTGATGGCTTGTTCCGTATGACCGGCGTCGAGAGCGTGACCAGCCTGGTCGTAGAGAGCTTGTGAAGAGGCCTGCTGGCCGGCAAGGTGCAAAGAGCAAAGGAGTGCAGCCACAACTGACGTCGCTGCAACCAGTCCGAGGTGTCGAAGCTGATCGCGTATATCGAGATTGCCACTGAAGACAAGCATAGTTTTGTGCTTTACCCTGCTACTTTGTGAGTGCCGGCAGGGGCATCAGCTTACTCAGGCCTTTCTCTTCATTAATCTCGTAGATAGCATCTGCCGGGATGCTTAAGAACTCTTGTCTTGAACCACTTGGCCAGCGCACCTCGATCTTATTTATTGTCGCTGCCTGGCCCAGGCCGAAATGGAGTCGCACGTCATTGCTTGAGTTATAGCCGCCTCCACCGTGAACTTCGTCTACCTGCTGCATTCCGCCCGCAAAAACCGTGACACGTGCGCCGATTCCCATGCGGTTACTTTTGGTCCCCACAAGGCGAAACAGGACGCGATGATTCGTGTTGTGAGTTTCATTGATGAAGAGAGATGGCGGTCCATTTGCATTGAAATCGACAAAGTCGAGATTGCCATCGTTATTGATGTCTCCTATCGCAATACCTCGGCGCGACTTGAGCGGTCCATTATTGAGTCCCGCCTGGTTGGCGATATCTTCAAATCTTCGACCCTTAAGATTGCGGAAGAGCTGAAGCGGTTCCATGTATTTGACTTCGGTTTCCAGCCCATCCATCAACGAAGAGAAATTTCCATTCGCGATTAAAATGTCTGGCCACCCATCGTTGTCGAAGTCGGCGAACCCGACCCCCCATTTCACCGGCGCCAGCGTTGGTTGCGCAAGCCCAGTTTCGGCTGCAACATCAGTAAAAGCGAATTGGCCATTGCGATACAGGCTTACAGGCTGCCGACTATAACGAGTTGTGACCAAATCTAGTCTGCCATCGCGATTGAAGTCGCCAAAGTCTGCAGCCATGTTGCCGTAGATCTCTCCGTTCACTCCAGTAGCTGTTCCGGAAAGGATTCCATTCTCTGTGAATGTGCCGTTTCCATTGTTGTGATACAGATAATTCGGGCCGCCATCATTAGTGACGTAGAGGTCTGGCCAGCCATCGTTATCGTAATCTGCCCAAACCACCCCCATTCCGTGCAGTTTGCGAGGGTTGTTAACGCCTGCCTTTTGTGCCACCTCTTCGAACGTTCCGTCACCCCGGTTGCGGAAAAGCAGGTCTGTTTCGCCTTCCATCTCGTCGGGCATCTGGAGGATGACTGATCGGTAACCCACAGCATGAGGATCTGGCGGGGGAAGGTGATAGAGATCCGTATGCACGTAACGGGCGACGAACAGATCGATATGGCCATCGCGGTCGTAATCGCTCCATGCAGCACCCGTACTGAAACCGCCCGCTTTGACACCTGCACGCATTGTCACATCCTGGAACTTGCATCCGCCAAGATTGTGATACAGCACATTGTGTCCGTACCCAGTCACGTAGAGGTCTGGAAGACCGTCGTTGTCAAATTCACCAACGGCTATAGCCATGCCCCATCCGCGGGTCGTCAGACCTGCTTTCGCGGTGATATCGGTGAAATGTAGTTCTCGACCGCTCCCGTCCTGATGATAAAGAGTAATCATCGGAT
>JAJXXG010000192.1 GCA_021781255.1 Acidobacteriota bacterium | reverse complement strand
GATAGCCCCGTGATTACGCAAAGCGCGATGGAGGCGGCTCATCACGAGCATCCGCCCTATCAGCGCCACCACTTTGAGACGATGGGGCAGCAGAACGATGCCACGAACTTTGCGATGTGGCTTTTTCTGCTGACTGAGATCATGTTTTTTGGCGGGCTGTTCACGGCCTATCTGATCTACCGCAACTGGTACTACCCGGCGTTTGTGGCGGCCTCGCACCAGTTGAACATCGTCTGGGGCAGCGCCAACACGGCAGTTCTGATCAGTTCCAGCTTTACGATGGCAATGGGCGTGTGGTGCGCGGAGACGCGGCGCAAGAGCGCACTGGTTCTGTGCCTTGTGCTGACGTTCCTGCTGGGCCTGGTGTTTCTTGGCATCAAGACGATCGAGTACAAGGAGAAGATCGAGAAGCACCACGTTCCTGGTTTCCACTACAGCATTCAATCCTTTGTGAATCCGGCCTCAGATCCGGATTCGCTGGCGTATGGCGACAAGCCGCTGGCGCTGGACATGGCGAGAAAGACAGAGCTTTACTTTTTCCTCTACTTTGCCATGACCGGCATGCACGCGCTGCACATGATTATCGGCATTGCGATTCTTGGATTCATGATCTTCAGAGCACGTGCCGGCGCCTATACGACGGGCCATGTAACGTTTGTTGAGAATTTCGGGCTGTACTGGCACTTCGTTGATATCGTCTGGATTTTCCTTTTCCCACTGCTTTACCTGATCAGCAGGCACCAATAAAGGACACCCCGCATGAGCGAGCCAACACATCACGACGAACACCACATTGTCAGCCCCAAGATTTACCTGGTGATCTTTTTCGCGCTGCTCGTGCTTACGACGCTCACGGTTGCGGCGTCGTTTGCCGAGCTGGGAATTTTCAACCCGATTGTGGCACTGGCCATTGCGGTGGTGAAGGCCGTGCTGGTGGTGCTTTTCTTCATGCACGTGAAGTACAGTACGAAGCTGACCAAGCTGACGGTGGGGGCGGGCATTTTCACGTTCCTGATCTTGATCAGCCTTACGCTTTCCGACTACGTCTCGCGGGCATGGGGACGCTGGTAGGCAACATCGCGGGCAAGAAATGAGGGCTGCCCTGCGGGGCGGCCCTTTCTGCATCAGGTAGAGTCGGTGTTCAGGGGAAGATGAAGCGGATGCCTGACGAGACTGGTATCCCGGAAGAGCTTGTCCGCCTTGCAGGCGGGCCTCGCGTGCTGGTGCGCCGCGGCGGCGCGCCGCGCCAGGGCGGGCGCTGCGTAGTGTATTGGATGCAGCGGGCAATGCGCATCGTGGACAATCCGGCGCTGGACGTAGCTATCGAGGCCGGGAACGCGCTGGGACTGCCGGTGGTGATTTTCTTTTCCGTGATTCCCAACTATCCGAATGCGAACCTGCGGCACTATCACTTCATGGCGCAGGGATTGCGCGATGTGGCAGAGGATGCGGCGGAGCGCGGGGTGGGCTTTGTGGTGCGGCGGCATCCGGACAACCGGCTGGAGGCGTTTCTGGAAGAGGTGGAAGCGGCGCTGGTGGTGGGGGACGAGAATCCCTGCCGCGAGCCGGAGCGCTGGCGCAAGGTGCTGGCAGGGCGGCTGCGCGTGCCCTTCTGGACGGTAGATGCCGATGTGGTGGCGCCTTCTGCAACGTTTGGGCGCAGCTATTTTCTGCTGCATCATTTCCGGCCGCACCTGAAGGCGCAGCTTCCGACCTACCTTGTTGCACAGCGAAAGTCATTCCCACTGCATCCGTGGGCGGCGTGGAAGCGCTTCGCAACTTTTGATCTTGCCGGCGACATCACGGAAGGTTTTACGAAACTGGACCGCACGGTGGGACCGGTGGACAGCTTTACGGGAGGAACGCATGCCGCGCTCAAGCGGTTGCAGGCATTCGTGAACCACGAACTGGCCGCCTATGAGGAGACGCGCAATCATCCCGAAGTGAAGGGGACGAGCCGCCTGTCGCCGTATCTGCACTTTGGCAACATCGGCCCGCTGACCATCGCTCTGGCAGTGGAGAAGGCGGTGGCGCAGGGCAAGGCTCCGGCCTCGGCGCGCGACCGGTTTCTGGATGAGCTGATTGGATGGCGCGAACTGGCGGTGCTGTTTGTGCGGCATAATCCCAACTACGACAACTGGGAGTGCGCCGAGCCATGGGCGCGCAAGACGCTGGTGGAGCACGCGGGCGATCCGCGTCCCGACCGCTACACGCTGCAGCAGATGGAGCGCGGCGAAACCGGCGATGAACTGTGGAATGCGGCCCAGCGGGAGATGGTGGAAACGGGCTGGATGCATAACTACATGCGGATGTACTGGGCGAAGAAGATTCTGGAATGGTCGCCGGACCCGGCGCGCGCGTTTGAGTGGGCGGTGACTCTGAATGACCGCTACGAACTGGATGGGCGCGACCCGAATGGCTACGCGGGGATTGCATGGGCGATTGTGGGCAAGCATGACCGCCCGTGGTTTGACCGGCCGGTTTTCGGGCTGGTGCGGCCGATGAGCGGCGCGTCGATTGCGAAGAAGTTTGATGCCCGGGCATATATTCGGCAGAACAGCGCGGGGAGCGGGCTGCTGGAGTAGGGGGTGTCATTCACTCGAGCGATGGGCGTATTCGGGGGTCACTAAAGCGTTGCGCAAGTGCTGTTCTATAATGGGCCTCGATTCCAATCCCGGAAACTGCCTGTTTCGCGTTGCGTAATCCATTGGTTTCCGCTTACGTTTCCCCGGATGATGAGAGAGGGGAGGCGGGAACCTGGTCCCGGCCGCGAGTGAAGACTTGGTTGCTTAAGCAATTGATCCGCAAAGCTAGCCCTGGAGGCGGCGCGAGGCGTTATGCGCCTGCACCTCGACGCGACAGCGCGCGGGCTGCGGGCATTGCGCGAACGCAGGCATTGCTGCTGGTGTTGACGGCGGCTTTGGCCCATGCGGCTGCGGGACAAGCGGCTCCTGTGTCACGGCAGGCGACCCACCCCAGAGACCTGCCCCCGCGCGTGGCGCAGGCGCAGCGGTTTCTTGCGCAGCGGGGCTGGGGCATGCGCGGGAGCAGTGCGGCGCAGATGCGATCGGGAGCCACTTTCATCAGGCCGCGGGCGGAGACGGCGTCCACTGCTAGCTGGCAGGCTCTGGGGCCCACGGCTGTGACCTCGGCCAGCTACGGACTGGTCACGGGCCGGGTTTCGTCGATTGCGCTAGACCCTGCCGACCCGACTGGCAACCGGGTTTATGTGGGCACGACCGGAGGCGGGGTGTGGCTTTCGCAGAATGCAGGCACCTCCAATACTTCGAGCGTTGTGTTCACGCCGCTGACCGACACGCCGGCGGCACTGAGCGGCGCGATTGACGCTTCCATCAGCATTGGCGCAATCACCGTGCAGCCGGGAGGCACCGGTGTGATTCTGGCGGGCACGGGCGACCCCAACGATGCGCTCGACTCGTATTATGGCGCGGGAATTCTGCGCTCGGCCGACGGCGGAAATACGTGGAGCGTGATCCAGACGACGAAGGATGTGGAGACGGGGCTGGGCTTTCAGGATTTCGCCTTTGCGGGCGAGGGCTTTGCGGGGTTTGCGTGGAGCACTGTGACGCCGCAGTTGGTGGTGGCGGCTGTTTCGCAGGCCTACGAGGGCACGCTGGTGGATGCGGAGCGCTCCGGCGTGAGCTACGAGGGCCTGTACTACTCGAGCGACAGCGGCGCGACGTGGCACCTGGCGACGATTACGGATGGGAGCGGATCGGATGTGCAGGGTCCGACGGATGCGGTTGCTCTGCCCGATGGCAATGCGGCGACGGCTGTGGTGTGGAATCCGGTGCGGAAGGTTTTTGTTGCGGCGGTGCGGTATCACGGCTACTACCAGTCAGCGGATGGGGTGACGTGGACGCGGATGATGGCGCAGCCGGGCACGGGACTGACGGCGCAGAAGTGTCCGACGAACCTCGGGTCGACGGGGTCGGTGGCGTGCCCCATTTTTCGTGGTGCGCTGGCGGTGAATCCGCTGACCGGCGACACGTTTGCGTGGACGGTGGATGCGTATAACCAGGACCAGGGCATCTGGCAGGATGCCTGCGCAATCAGCGGCGGGGTGTGTACGAATGCTACGGTTACGTTCGCCAAAGAATGGGGCATGGCGGCGCTGGAGACGAGTACTGCGCTGGGTTCCGTGACCATTGCGAATGGCGACTACAACCTGGCGCTGGCGGCGGTGCCGTCAGCCCAGGATACGCTGCTGCTGGCGGGCGCGAATGACCTGTGGAAGTGCAGCCTGGCGATGGGCTGCCAGTGGCGCAACACGACCAATGCAACCACGTGCATGAGCGCGCAGGTGGCGGGTTATCAGCATGCGCTCGAGTGGAACACGGCGAATCCGCTGGAGATTTTTGTGGGGAACGATAGCGGGCTGTGGCGTTCGACGGACGCGATTGGCGAGACGGGCACGGTCTGCAATGCGACCGACGCTGCGCATTTCCAGAACCTGAATGAGGGGCTGGGATCGCTGGCGGAGGTGGAAAGCATGTCGCAGATCACCACTTCGCCGTACACGATGATGACCGGGCTGGGCGTGAACGGGACCGCGGGCGTGAAAAATACGACGGGACCGGCGACGGTGTGGCCGGAGATTCTGGGCGGCGAAGGCGGGCCGGTGGCCATTGACCCGGCGAACAGCTCGAACTGGTATGTGAACAACCAGGCGGGCGTGTCGATTCATCTGTGCGCGCAGACGGGGAATTGCACGGCGTCGGCGTTTGGCGCGTCGCCGGTGGTGGGCGATGCGGATGTGAGCGGGGATGGGAACACGATGACGTTGCCTGCGCCGTTTCTGGTGGACCCGCTGGACCCGTCGCAGTTGCTGGTGGGCACATGCCGGGTGTGGCGCGGGCCGGCGAGCGGAGGCTGGAGCGGCGCAAACGCGATCAGTTCGTTTCTGGATGGCGTGACGGGCAACAGCTACTGCAGCGGGGATGCGTTGATTCGCACGATGGCCGCGCTGGCGACCACGGGCGGCGGCGAGGTGGTGTACGCGGGCATGTACGGCGCGGTGGATGGCGGGGCGACGAGGGCGGGGCATGTTTTCAGCGCAACGTTGAATCCAAGCACAGGAGCGTGGTCGGCATGGGCAGATCTGACATTGAATCCGGTGAGCAATGACTCGCTGGGGATGAATGTCTACGGGCTGGATATTTCGAGTATCTATGTTGATCCGCATGACGCGACGGGGAACACGGTGTATGTGACGGTGGAGGGCGAGCCGAATCCGAGCCAGGCGATTCGCGTGGCGTATCGCTCGACGGATGGCGGGGCGCACTGGTCGGTGATTACGTCGAACCTGCCCGCGGCGCCTGCAAGCAGCATTGTGGTGGACCCGCTGGATGCGAACACGGCGTATATTGCGACGGACGTGGGCGTGTACTCGACGCGGCAGGTGGGCAACTGCGCGAGCGCGGCGTCGAATTGCTGGTCGGCGTATGGGGCAGGTTTGCCGGAAGCGCCGGTGGTGGGGTTGAGCGCGGCTCCGGCGACGGCGCAGCAGAGTGTGCTGGCGGCCGCGACGTATGGGCGGGGCGTGTGGCAGATTCCGCTGTGGACGGCAGGGACGCAGTTGGCGACAGCGACGGTGAGTCCCGCGACGCTGACGTTTACGAGCCAGGCGCTGGGGACGACAAGCAGCGCGCAGACCGTGACGTTGACGAACACCGGCAGCGTCGCTCTGACGCCCACATCGATTGCAATGAGCGGGGATTTTGGCGAGACGGACAATTGCACGAATACGACGGTGCAGGCTGGCGCGAGCTGCACGGTGCAGGTGACGTTTACGCCCAGCCTGGCGGGAACGCAGACGGGGCAACTGGCGATTGATGCGAATGTTTCAGGCGGGCAGTTGACGGTGGGGCTGACGGGAACGGGCGTCAGTTCGGGCGCGATGCAGTTGTCGCCTGCGTCCATCAGCTTTGGAACGGTCGAGGCGGGGACGACATCGAGCGCGCTGCAGGTGACGGTGCAGAACAGCGGCTCTGTGGCAATTTCCATTGCGAGCATGACGGCGAATGCGCCGTTTGCGCTGGCGAGCAACGCCTGCGGAAGCTCAGTCGCGGCCAATAGCGCCTGCCAGTTGACGGTGGACTTTGCGCCGACGCAGGCGGGCGCGGCGACGGGGACGCTGACCCTGGTGGACGACGCCGGGACGCAGACGGTGGCGCTGAGCGGCACGGGCGCTGCCGCGCCCACGGATACGCTTGTGCCGGCGTCGCTGACATTTTCGGGAACGATTATCGGGCAGCTCTCGGCTTCGCAGACGGTCACGCTGAGCAACAGCGGGGGCGAAGTTCTGACCTCGATTGCAACATCAGTGAGCGGGCCGTTTCAGGTGTCGAGCAACTGCACAACGCAACTGGCGGCGAATTCGAGCTGCGCGATCAGCGTGGTGTTTGCGCCGACAGCGGCAGGCACGCAGACCGGCACCCTGACGGTTTCCGATGCGCTGAAAACGCAGACGGTGGCGTTGACCGGCACCGGGCTGCTGCCGCCGGCGATCAGCGTGAGCCCGGCCAGCATGAGTTTCCCGTCGCTGCAGGTGGGGACGGCTAGCGCGCCTCTTGCTCTGACGGTGAGCAATACGGGCGGAGCGCCGATGGGGAATGTCGGCTTCCAGATCACGGGTCTCTCAGCGGGCAGCTTTACCACGGGTTCGACGACCTGCGGAGCGACGCTGAACAACGGCAGCAACTGCACGGTGCTGGTGATTTTTACTCCCATGACGGCGGGAGGAAACACGGCGTCGCTGACGGTAACGTCCTCGACGCTGGGGGTGAAGGCGGTGTCGGTTGCGTTGAGTGGGACCGGGATTGCGACCAGCGGGATCAACGCGAGCCCGGCGCAGATGAGTTTTGTGGAGCCGGCCATTGGCCAGGCAAGCCCGGCGCAGACGGTGACGGTGACGAACTCCGGGACGGTGACGGCGAGCGGACTTTCGCTGGTGGTGACGGCGCCCTTCAGCCTGACGCAGAACGCCTGCGGCACGAGCCTTGCCGCTGGCGCAAGCTGCACGGTGGGCGTGGTGTTTACGCCGGTTGCCAATGGCACGGTTACGGGCTCGCTGACGGCGGGATCGAGTACGTACAATGCTGCGACGGTGCTGCTGAGCGGGGCAGGAGGACTGGCAGGAGCGGTGCTGGTGCAGCCTGCGCAACTGAGTTTCCCCACCACCGGAGTGGGCGCGACCAGCAGCGTGCAGATTGTGACGCTGACCAATTCGAGCACAGCGGTGGTGCTGACCGATCTGGCGCTCAGCGCTTCCAGCGGCTTTCAACTGAGCGGGAATACCTGCTCTGCCTCGCTGTCGCCGGGTGCGAGCTGCACGGTTGGCGTGGTGTTTGCGCCCACGAGCGCGGGGCAGCAAACGGGGAACCTGACGGTGGCAAGCAGCGCGCTGGCGACGAGCGCGCAGGCGGCGCTGTCCGGGATGGGATTCGACTTTACGGCGGCGCTCTCAGGGCAACCGAGCCAGACGGTGGCGAGCGGACAGACGGCGAGCTTCACGGTGGATATTGCGCCGATGAACGGCTCGGCGGGCACGTTTACTTTTTCCTGCGGTTCGATGCCGGCCAATGCGGCGTGCATCTTCAATCCGGTGAGTGACACGGTTGCGGCAGGTACCTCGGGCAGCGTGACGGTGCAGGTGGCAACGGGGCAGTCGCAGACGGCGGGCATCGAACGCCGAGCGGGATGGGGTTTTGTTCCCGCGCTGTGCGGGCTTGTGTTGTTGCCGCTGGCGTGGCGGCGCAGGAGGCTGCTGATGGTGTTGGCGGCGCTGCTGGTGGCGGGCGGGTTGTCGAGTTGCTCGGGGTCGGGCGGAGGCGGAGGCGGAGCGCCGCCGACCAGTTCAGGCGGCACGAATACGCCGGCGGGGACGTATTCCGTTCCGGTGACCATCTCGGCGAACGGGATATCGCACAAGGTCACGCTCTCACTGACCGTGGATTAAAGAAGCGCGCAAATCCGCAGGGCAGAGTGCATGCGACTACGGGCTATACTTGAACTTCGGGCATTCCGCCGGAGCGCCCGCAAGACTGCGTTTGCCGCAATCCGAAGAGGACGCGGAGATGGGGAAGACCCGGGCATGAGTGCAAGAGTAACCGTGGAAGACGTGGAACGCGTGGCCGAGCTGGCGAATGTGGAACTGACGCCGGACGAGACTGCGAGCATGTTGCACGACCTGAACGCCATTCTTGAGCACGTGGCCGAGTTGAACGAGCTGGATACCAGCGGGGTGGAGCCGCTGGCGCAGGTGAATGAGTTGAAGGGCGCGGGTGGCGGAGGCGTGCCGCGGCCCGACGAGCGGCAGGCGTCGCTGGATCGCGCGGCAGTGATGGCCGAGGCGCCGGAGACGGACCAGGCGTTCTTCAAGGTGCCCAAGGTGATTGAGCGCTGAGCGCGTTTTGCCGGATGGATGGCCGCTGAGGCCGAATCCCACGAGAACCAGTCCGCAGGAGGCCCCGCGCGAGGCTCCGGAGAGGAAAGCCCGATTGTCCAGCGAAGCAAAGAGCACAGAAAGCTACGTTGAAAGGCCAAAGACACTGGCGGAGCTGCGCGAGGGGATTGCCACGGGCGCGGTGAAGGCCGCGGATCTGGCGGCGACGTATTATGAGCGCATTGAGCGGGTGAATCCGCGGCTGAATGTGTACCTGAGCCTGACGAAGGAGCGCGCGCTGGAGCAGGCTGCTCGCGTGGACGCAGCGGCGGCCAAGGGAGATGCGCTGGGGCCGCTGGCGGGGATTCCGGTGGGCATCAAAGACGTGCTGGTGATGAAGGGCGCACCGGCGACGGCGGGGTCGAAGATTCTGAAGGGCTACCATCCGCCGTATGACGCGACCTCCGTGACGAAGCTTGAGGCGGCGGGCGCGGTGCTGCTGGGCAAGATCAACTGTGATGAGTTCGCGATGGGGTCGTCGAACGAGAACTCGGCGTATGGGCCGGTGCGCAATCCGGTGGATACGGAGCGGGTGCCGGGCGGCTCGAGCGGAGGTTCGGCGGCGGCGGTGGCGGCGAACATGGCGGTGGCTACGCTGGGCACGGACACGGGCGGCTCGATTCGGCAGCCCGCCAGCTTCTGCGGCGTGGTGGGCGTGCTGCCCACATATGGACGCGTTTCGCGGTATGGGCTGATCGCGTTTGCTTCGTCGCTGGACCGCGTGGGGCCGTTTGCGCCCAACGTGCGCGATGCGGCGACGCTGCTGGGGGTGATTGCAGGGCATGACCCGAAGGATGCGACCAGCTCGCCCGCGCCAGTGCCGGATTATGCGGCTGAGAGCGACAAGCCGGTTGAAGGGCTGCGCATCGGTGTTCCCGCAGAATATTTTAGCGAGGGGCTTGACCCGGAAGTGCGCGCCGCCATCGAGAAGGGCATCGAGGATTTGAAGGCGGCGGGATGTACCGTGAAGCCGATTTCACTGCCGCATACGCGCTATGCCATTCCTACCTATTATCTGGTGGCGACGGCTGAGGCGAGCGCTAACCTGGCGCGGTTTGACGGCGTGCGCTACGGGTACCGCTCGCCTGCGTCGGAGACTCTTTCCGCGATGTACAGACACTCGCGCGACGAGGGATTTGGCGCGGAGGTGAAGCGGCGCATTTTGCTGGGCACGTATGCGTTGAGCGCGGGCTACTACGACGCCTACTATCTGAAGGCGCAGCAGGTGCGCCGTCTGCTGGCGGAGGACTTTCTGCGCGCGTTTGCCGACGTGGATGCGATTGTGACGCCGACTTCGCCGATGCCGGCCTTCAGGCTGGGCGAGAAGACAGGCGACCCGCTGGCCATGTATCTGGCGGACATTTACACGGTGACGGCGAGTCTGGCGGGCATCTGCGGCGTGACGGTGCCGTGCGGCGCGACGAAGGCTGGGCTGCCGGTGGGGATGCAGGTGCTGGCCGCGCATTTGAATGAGAGCACGGCGTTCCGCGTGGCACGGGCCGTCGAGACCACCTGCGGTGGGGCCAACTCTTACTGATTGAGTTTCACGGTATGCAACTCTTTGTGAATCTGAAGTGGCATTTGCGACCGGTTGGTGATTAGGCTTGATCGCCAGAATTACCGTTTGAAGTTAGAAATGCCCGCAGAGAATCGGGATGGGCATCCTCTTTAGCCAGGTGGAATGACAGGGTGAGCCAGGCGGTACAGGAGCAGGCGCCATGAGCAAGAGTTTAGAGATCGCTGCGGTGGTGCTGGCGGCGCTGGCCTCGGCGGCGCTTGCGCATGGCGCCGAGCACAAGAAGCATGCCGTGGCACTTGGCGCGGCGCGGACGGTGCCGTACTCCAGGGCAGGCGACCCCGCCGGCGCGGCTGCGGACGAGACGGCGCTGAAGATTCGCGCGCTGGTGGTGGATGGCACGGTGAAGGAGTGGGTGACGGGCGACGCGCATGACGTGACCGACCGCAGTTTTGTAGTGCGGCGGGCGCTGCGGCTGAACGATGCCTTGCCGGGAGAAAAGCCGGAGCCCGGCAACAAGAGGAGCCAGTGGGTTTGGCAGCGGGGACCGTGGCTGCTGGTGGACCGCGCGACCGGCCACATTACGGCGCTGAAGCTGCCGGACTATGACCCGGCGGTGAGCCAGGTGAGCTGGTTCCGTGACTATGGCGCGTATTGCGGTGTGACGGCGAGCGGCAAGAGCCTGTATGCCGTGGTGGCGCAGTTGGCGGCACGCAAGCCGGTGCTGGCAAAGAAGCTGGAAGCTCTGGATGCCGATGACCGGACACGCGCGGTCTGCGGCCTGCCGGAATGGCAGCGCGAACCGCTGCGGGTTACGTTTCATCCGGCAGGAAGGGATGCGGCGAGTTTTGACATTGTGCCGGGATCGGCCGTGTTGGTGGAGGACTCGGGCGACGAGCCGGAGAAGGCGCAGCCAGCGGGAACAAATTAGAGAGACGGCAGGAACCCGGTGTTTGGACTGAGGTTTGTGGATTCCCACCCTTTCGCCAGAAGTAAGGCGAAAGGATGGGGCACGGAAATGATTGGCAAGTAATCGGAAAGCCCGAAAAACCTATGGAATCATTCGACGAGCTATTGCGGAAGGCTGAAGTGGCGCACGGGCACTTGTGTGCGGGGCAGATTCTGGGCGTGCGGATGGCGCTGCTTGGCCTGGCGCGGCTGAGCATTGCCGATCCGCACGGCGCGGATCGCAAGCGGCTGGTGACGTATGTGGAGATTGACCGCTGCGCGACGGACGCGATCTCTCTTGTGACCGGGTGCCGGCTGGGCAAGAGGGCGCTTAAGTTTCGCGACTGGGGCAAGATGGCGGCGACGTTTGTGGATCTGGAGGCGGACCGGGCGGTGCGCGTGGTGGCTCTCGAGAACTCGCGGGAGCTGGCGCGGCAGCTTTATCCAAACATTGAAAGCAAAAGCCAGCAGCAGATGATGGCCTATCGCGAATTGGCGGACGAGCAGGTGTTCAGTGCGCAGTGGGTACGCGT
>JAJXXG010000870.1 GCA_021781255.1 Acidobacteriota bacterium | reverse complement strand
GTCCAGATCACCGTGTCGCTGTAGTCATACGTAAACGACTTGTTCAGGCTCGTCAGTCGGTCGGCGTTAAGGCTCTGGATGTAGTTGAAGTCCATCTCCGGAACGCCGTTGTAGAACAGGTTCTGCAGCCCGTTCCATCCCTGCGCGTTCGTCCATGCCTGCCCGTTAAAGCCGTTGCTCGCGCCGGAGGTGAACCGCGTAAAGCCAAATCCGCCTTCGTTGATCAGGTTCGGCTGGATGCTCCAGTTCGTATCCACCTTCATCACGCGGCTCTGGCTGTTGTTTACAGACGAGGGCAGATTCAGGTTCTGCGCGCTGTTGGTCGGGAAGTTCTTCCACGTAAACCGGCCCCACAGCAGAAACTTCTGGTTGGCGCCAAAGTACTGGTCGCCGCGCACGTCAAACTGGTTCGAGCGGCCGCTCTGGTCCACGTTCGTCTGGTAGTTGGCCACGTTGTCGTCGTTGTAGATCGTCAGGTCGCAACCCGTCTTCTGTCCGTTGGGGCAGGTGTTCGGGTCCGGATAGAACTGCTTCAGCGTGTTCAGCGCAATCGTGTTCAGGTTGCTCTGCGGAATCGCGGTTCCGTAGCTGCCGCCCGTGTAGGGGTTCGTCAGCCCGTCAAAGCCCACCGCGTTGTAGCGCGAGAAGTCGCCCTGCTTCATCAGCGTCGTCGGCACCTTCTCAAACAGCGTGGTCTGTGCCGGGTGACGCCATCCCTCGTACGCGCCATAGAAGAACGACCGGTTGTGCCCATCGTAGTAGTGCGGAATCACCACCGGGCCGCCCAGGCTGCCGCCAAACGTATTGCCGTGCACGCTGGGCTTCGTCGTCGTCGTGGGATAGGTATACGGAATCGCATCAAAGGCCGAGCTCTGGTAGTACCAGAATCCCGAGCCGTGCAGATCGTTGCTGCCGCCCTTGGTCGTCACCACCACCTGCGCCGGGTCGCCGAACTCCGCATTGGCCAGCACGCCATCCGCGCGAATCTCCGAGATTGACTCCGTCGAAGGAAACGCATCGCCAATGTAGCCGCCGCCGCTCGCATTCTTCAGCGTCACGCCGTCCACCGTTACCTCGGTCTGGTACGGCAGCGCACCCTGCAGCGAGATGCCCGAGCTGTCATCCTGCACGCCGGGCAGCGCGCCCAGAATGCCCGCCGCGCTGGTGCCGTTAAAGCTTGCGCGCGTATTCACCGGCAGGTTCGTCGCGTCATCCGCGGTAAACGTGCCGCTCACCGTCGGCGAGTCCGTCTCGATGGCGCTCACCATGTCGCCCGTCACCTGCACGGACTGCTGCACCGTGCCCAGGGCCATCTTCGCATCCACGCGAAGCTCCTGCCGCACGCCCAGCGTCACGCCCGGCATCAACCACTTATCAAAGCCCGTCGCGTTCACCGCCAGCGCATAGTGTCCTGCCTTCACATCCAGAAAGCGATAGTCGCCAATCCCGTTCGACTTCACCACGCGCACGGCGCCTTCATCGGTATTCGTCAGCGTCACCGTCGCACCCGGAATCACAGCGCCGGCCGCATCCTTGATCGAGCCGAAGATGGAGCCCTGCGTTGACTGCGCCCAGCCATTCCCGCCCGCCAGCAACAGCGCCAGCATCAGGCCAAAAAGCATGCACGACTGCAGGGGAAGCCGCAGCCGGAAACATCGAGCATTCCTGTACATAAGTCACTTTCTCCAGAAGTACTGCATCGTAGAAACGCGATAACGATTGCGCGGGAGTGCTGCAGAGATGGAACGCCGAGCTGCACGATGCGCACGAATGCGGCAGCTCAAATCGGTGCAAGTGCGAAGAGGACCCGGAGCGCAATGGCTCCGCTCCATCCCATGCCTCGGCAGAACTTCCGCACAGCTCGCGGTCTTCGCACATGCAGCGCACGGCGTCACTCGCGGTTCTGGCGCGTGTCCTTTTCTTCTGAGCTATGGAACACTCTCAGCCTACGAAGAGTCTGTTAAGGCAATAGGTGTATCTCGTTACATCCCGTTGAAAAGTGACAGTGCACTCGGATATTTCCGCCGCATGCCACGCGTACATCCTGCATCGTGGCTTCCGCGCGCAAAAACGAGAGAGCGGCGAATCGCTTCGCCGCTCTCTCTGCATCGTTGCGTTAATTCTTCTTGCCGGGTCTTCGCAGCTTGCCGGTGGACTTCTCCATCTCCTTGCGAATCACATCCGGATCATCCACATCGCGCAGAGCAGCCGCCTCTTCCTTCGTGCGCGGCCGCGCCAGCCGCGCCTTCGCCGGATCAAAGACTCGCGCGTCGGCCGGCTGCGCCACAAACGGATCCATGTGCGCAGCCGTATCAAAGATGCCGCCAATCTCGCCCGCCAGCGCATCCTCCAGGTTCAGCGGTCCCAGCCCCAGCAGTTCATCCATCGTGCGCGTAATCGAGCCCATGCTCGTGTGCTCATGCGACACCGCGCCCGGCTTCACCCACGGGCTGGCCACCAGCAGAACGCTGCGATGCGCATCCACGTGATCCACGCCGCCCTGCGCGTCGTCCTCCGTCACAAACACAGCGGAGTCCTTCCATATCCGCGTGCCCGCAAGAAAGATCACGATGCGTCCCAGCGCCAAATCATTGTCCGCCACATACGATGCGCGATACGGATATCCATCCTCCGGTCGCGGGTCTGCCGTGTGATCATTCGGTAGCCGTATCACCACCAGCGCGGGCACCGTGCCCGCAGCCAGCCGCTTCCGAAAATCCCTCTCAAATTCGTCCACGCGATACTGGTCCGGTATGCCCAGGTTGAATGTCGGATACCGCCGGTCGCTCGCCTCAAACACCGGCCTCGGCAGCGGAGCATTCAGGAAGAGCCTCTGCCCTTCCGGCTCCGATCCCGGCAACTCCGCGTTGCCCTCCACCTCCAGCCCTTCGCCGTAGTTCAGGATTCCCTTGCCGCTCGCCGCCGCGTGTTCCCACAGCGACCCGTACTGCGGCTCGTCCTCCGGCATCGGCGCATCCGCGCCGCCAAACAGCGCGCGACGTCCCGGCTGCTCCGCGTCTGCCCGCTCCGCTCTGCGCCCGCCATAGCCCGACGTCCACGCCGTATTGAAGAAGGGCGTCGGTTGAATGCCCACCACCCAGCGATGTCCGTCGGCGGAAACATCCGAGTCCACAAAGAAGTTGTCGCTCATCGCAAACCGGCTCGCCAGCGCATGCAGATTCGGCGTCACGCGCAGGTGGACCGCCGTCTTATCCTCCGCGGCCCAGCCATCCATTCCGTAGCGCGCCAGTGCAGAGTCGCCGTTCGCGCCCGCCACATCGCCCAGCACCTCGTCGTACGTGCGATTCTCGCGCACCACCAGGAAGCAGTGCTTCAGCCTCGGCAGCGGCGCGCGCTTCGCAATCGCCGCCTCATTCCCGGCAATCACCGTCTGCGTCAACACATCCGGCGCCGCCAGCTTCTCCAGCGCAATCGCGCTCAGGCTGCCCAATTCCAGCGAACCAATATAGGTCGGCATCTTCGCGTCATGCCCGTCGCCCGCGTTCGGCCCCGCGCCCTTGCCCTTCGTATTCACCACGTACAGCATCCGGCCATCCGCAGAGAGCGCCACCGCCGACGGATTCCACCCGACCGGGATATGCTCCACGACGCGCATGGTACGCGCGTCCACCACGCCCACCGCATCTATGCCCGACTCCGCCACGTACACGCGGCCATCGCGCACCGCCACGCCGCTCGGCATCACGCCCCGCAGCGCACGCCCCTTGCTGTCCAAGTAGCGAGGCCCAGCAAACGGAGTCAGAGCGGCATGGTCCAGCAGCCTGCTCCCATCCGCGCTGATCTTCGCCAACGTGTCCTCGTGTGCCAGTGCAACATACACCCAGTCGCCATCTGTCGCCACGCCCGTCGGAGCAGCGCCTCCCACCGTGCTGCCCGCCGTCTCTTCAATGCGCGCTCCCAGCCGCAGCTTCGCCGTCACCCGCGGACGTTCGCGCTCCCGCACGTCATACGTCCACAGCGAGCTGCCCCTCACGGAGTTCTCATCGCCCAGCCCGGCAATCCACCTGCCCTCCGCCACCGTCCCTTCGCGCGCCGCCTTGGACGGATACCCGAACGGCGGAAAGCGCAGCCCCGTGCTCAGCGGCCGCTTCGCATCGGCCCCCGGAATCTCCGTGTACTCAAATAGCCCTGTATTGGTGACATACAACCTGCCGCCATCCGGCGAGAGCGCCAGCCCAAATGGATACGCCCCCGTCGGCGCCTCTGCCACGCGCGCCATGCTCGCTGCGTCCACAATCACCACGCGCCAGTTGCCCTGGTCCAGCGCATACAGCGTCCTGCCATCGCGCGAGGTCACCAGAGTCGCCGCAAAGCTCCCGCGATACGTCTTGCCCGCCACTGGCCCATCCAGCGAAACCTCGCCCGCGGGCTTCCAGTCGCTCGTCCGATACGCGCAAATCTTCCCCGAGTCGCCCGTCGCCACATACAGCAGCGCCCCATCCGGCGAGTAGGCCAAGCCCGCATGCACCTCCACCGCCGGGTCGTTCGTCTCCCCCGCCGGCAGCCGCCGCACCGTCGCATCCCCGTCCGGCGCATCGATCACGTTCAAGGCAAACGGAAAGCCGATCGACGGCACAGCAATCTCGCCGCCATCCGGCCGCACCGCCAGCGCAAACGGATACGGAGCCAGCGGAATCCAGTTCCCCGCCGGATGAATCTCGCGCCCGTTGGGAAGAACCGCCGTTACGCCCTGCCCGGCATGCGCACATGTTGTCGAAAGAAGAGCAGCGCTGCAAAGAAGCGCCAGCTTGCGAAGAGCCTCGTTCATGGCTCCCAGTATGCACGCTGCAGATGAATATACGATTGCGGCATTCCCGCCCGCAGCCACATCTTCATCCCGTCGCGCTTACTTCGCAATCAGGCTGCGCGCCACCGCATCCAGCAGCCCGTTCAAAAAATTGATCGACTCCGGCGCCGAGTAGCGCCTGCCAATCTCCAGCGCCTCGTTGATCACAATCGGAAACGGCGTGGACTTGAACCCCAGCATCTCTCCCACCGCCATGCGTAGCAGGTTGCGATCCACCGCCGGCATGCGCTCCAGCCGCCAGTGTTTGGAGTTGGCAATGATCAGTTCATCAATCTTTTCCAGGTTTGTCGTCGCCACGCGGAACAGGTCCTCGGCAAAGCCGCGCACCTCCGTATCCACCTCGTCGCCCGCCTTCCAGAAGGTGGCGCGAACCTCCTCCGGCGTCTGCTTGCCAATGTCCGCCTGGAACAGCATCTGCATCGCCAGTTCCCGCGATTTGCGTCTTGAGTGAGCCGTCAAGCCTGGCCGCCTTCCACGAGCTTGCGTCGCAGGCTCACCATCTCAATCGCAGCCGCGGCTGCTTCAAATCCCTTGTTGCCCGCCTTGATGCCGGCGCGGTTCAGCGCCTGCTCCAGCGTTTCGCACGTCAGCACGCCAAAGGCGTGCGGAATCCCCGTCTCCTGCTGCGACTGCCCAATGCCGCGCGAAACCTCGTTGTAGATCGCCTCGTAGTGCGCCGTCTCGCCGCGCAGCAGGCAGCCCAGCGTCACAATCGCGTCCACCTTGCCCAGGTTGGCCAGCGTTCGCGCTGCCGCCGGAATCTCCCACGCGCCCGGCACGCGCACCACCTCGATATCCGCGCGCTTCGCGCCGCTGCGCAGCAGCGCATCCAGCGAGCCCTCCAGCAGCCGGTCCGTAATCACCGCATTCCAGCGCGCCACCACAATGGCAAACTTCATCCCCTCTGCGGAGAGGTCGCCTTCCACCGCCAACGGCTTGCCGCGCAGCGGGTCCGTCCACGCCCAGAAGGCGAAGGTGTATCCCGGCTCCGGCTCCACCGTAAACAGGCGCGACTTCCACTGCGTCTCTTCCACCGCGGACAGGCGCGCCACGGCCGCATCGCCGCCCTGCGCACGCAGCCACGCCTCCGCCGCCTGGCGCACGGCATCCAGCTGCGTCACTTCAATCAGCACATCCGTGGTGGCCGGAAACTGCCCCTCCACAAACTCCAGATTGCCCAGCGGCGCCAGAAACGCCGCACCGCGGCTCACCGCGTCTGACCAGCCTTTGCCTGGGGCAAAACCCAGCGCCGCAAAGAAGCTCGACAGCCGCTCGTAAGCCTCGGCGCTGCCCGCCCGGCGCAGGAATGAAATCCCTTTAATCATGGTTTGATTCTATCGTGCTGCGGCGGCCTGCCTATGCATTCCCTCGGCGCGCGTTCCATCTCCTGAATTCCGCACATCGCCCGCGCAGCAGAAAGGCCGGCACATGGCCGGCCTCTCCATTCCTGCTCCACCGCCGCTGGCTAAGTGGTAGCGCGCGGCTTAACCGCGATGGCCGTTGCCGGCACCGTGGCGCTGGTGGGTGTGGTGATCGTGCAGTCCGGATCGGAGCCCGGCGTGCAGGCCGGCAGATTCGGGCTGATCTGCTGCGTGTCCGTCAGCGTCGGCACGTCGATGTAGTGAATCATGTTGTCGCCCGCCGTCGACACAAAGAACAGCTTGTCATCCGGGCTGAAGGCTCCCACCAGCGGCGCCGTAATTGCGGAAGCGCCGGTCAGCGTAATGTACTTCACCGCACCGGAGCCCGGCACGTAATACGGCAGCTGCGCGCCCGTGGTCGTGCCGTTGTAGGTGACAAACGCCAGGTTCGACGCCGGCGAAGGCACCACCTGGTTCACCGCCGTGGCCGACACATTCACCGTCAGCGGAGTCGGGGTGCTCGGAATCATCAGCGCCTGCAGCTGGTTGCCCGAAGCTGCCGGGCAGGCACCGTTCGGAATCGACACGTTGATATCCGTCAGCGAAATTCCGCCGCCGGCCAGCGCCGCGCCCAGAATATGCTGCCCATCCACCGTGGCCGCCAGCGTGTCCGTCTGCACCGGCACTGTGTCGCCCAGCGGATAGAACGTCATCGTCGCGTAGTCGCCCACCGTTCCCGTCGGGCACCACGTATGCGCCACCGTCGGGCTGCCGCTCAGGTACGCGCCCACGCCCGGAACCGTAACCGCCAGCTCGCGCGGCGTCTGATTCGCCGTCCAGGGACCCGGAGATGCCGGCAGCGGATACGTCGTCCAGCCCGTGTTCGCGTTGTACACATACAGCGTGTCCGTGTGCCCCGCGCCCGCAGATGAGCTGTCCGTCACGTACAGCGTCTTCCCGTCCGGAGTCCACTGCGCAGCCGTGCCCAATCCGCCGAACATCCCCGTAACCGAGCCCGACGAGTTGTACAGATAGAACACCTGCCGCACCGGATCGTTGATCAGCACCGTCCGGTTATCCGGAGAAACCGCCAGCACCACGCCCGGCACATTCGTATCCTGCCGCGCAAGCGCATTCGACGTCGTGCTGTACACCATCAGCTCATGCGACGACCCAAAGTACAGGCTCGATCCCGTCTGGTCCATCACCATCGAGTTCGGCACGTACGGCAGCCGCACCGTTGAGCCGATCGTGCCCGTCAGCAGTTCCACCGGCACAAAGTACTGTGACTTGCCCGGAGCCGAAAACCACATGTACGCGCTGGCCGTTCCCGGCGTGGTCAGATCCACCGGGTTGCTCGAGATCGAAAGTCCCGTCCCGAACAGTCCCACCTGGTTGATCGGCGCCGGATTGCACACGCCCGGCTGGCAGATGGCATACACCGTGGCCGCGCCCGGGAAGGAAGCAGTAACCCCGCCCGTGCTGGAGGCCGAAATGTTCATCGGGTTCGTCGACTGGTAATCCAGCGTCAGGCCCGTGATCGTGTTGCCGTTCGTATCCGTCACCTTGGTCGTCAGGTTCTGCTGCACGCCCTGGGTCACCGTCGTATTCGTAGACCCGTTCAGCGTCACTGAAATCGACTTCGGCGGGCAGGTGCTGAAGTAACCCGCCGACGACCCCGACTGCGCCACGGACGCCGTCACCACCGTCGTGCCCGGCAGTTCCGCCGTAATCTGGTTCGTCACGCTGTTGATCGAGGCCACCGAACTGGTGCCCACCGCGTACGTCAGCGTGCCAATCACCTGTGTGCAGCTCGGCACCGCCGTCACGCCCGGAGCCAGTCCGCCCGAGCACGCATAGCTCGTCACCGCCGACGGCGAGCAGAACTCATACTGCTGGCCGTTCGCGCTGTAGCACGCCTCGGAGTCCAGCTGCGTCGTCGTTCCCTGCGAGTAGCACTGGTTCTGCTGTCCCCCCAGCGCCAGCGATATGCCGCTCACCTGCGCATGCACAAACACCTGCACCGGGTTGGAGGTCACCGAGTTCGCCGAGGCCGAAATGTACGCCGTCGCATACGGCAATCCACCCGTATTCGGCGCCGGATTCGGGAAGTTGCAGATCGTGTAGTCCGCAATGCCGCCGCCCGAGTTCCGGTTCCACGTTCCCGCGCAAATGTTGCCCGACGGCGAAATATCCACCAGCTTGTTGTTCGTCGTGCCGTACGCATACGTCGACACGCTGGCCGAGTCTCCCTTGCACGTCTTGGCCGTCGGCGCGGAGATCTGCCGCGTCTGCCCAAAAGCCAGCGAGATGCCCGTGGTCCTCGGCTCCAGATCGATCGAATACACGTCCGTGTTCTTCAATCCGTATCCCTGGCCGTTACAGTAGTTCCCTTCCGGGTTGCGGATGCAGCCGGAAATCGAGATCCCGGCCGGAATGGTCAGGAACAGCAAACTGACAAGCGTAAAGTACCGCCGCATGAATCCTCCCCGCCCCACCTTGTCCTGCCGCGGAACGGTCTCTTCGAATACATCAGAAAATAGGAAATGAAAGCGTACTGCCAACCTGCCCGCACCGGTTCCCGGTCCAGGCAGTCCCCTCAGGCGACCAGCCCGCGGTAAATCCCTCTACCGCAGCCCGGTTGACGAGGCACGCTCTGCTTTTTCTCCAAAGAGCAGTGTATCAGGCAAAGGCACCCATCCGGCACGCCCCCGGCCGGGTCTCCCCCCGGCTATTCCATAGACTCCGGACCCGCCCAATCGCGAGCGCCCGGCACCCTCGCCTACTGGCCCGGCGGCATGTACTGCGCAAACCACTTCACCGCCCGCTCCATCACGTCGCGCCGGTGCTCCGGGTCCACAAATCCGTGCCCCTCGTTCGGATACACCACCAGTTGCGTCGGCACATGCTCGTCCCGCAGCGCATGCCAGAACTCAAACGACTGCGGCGCCGGACACTCCCCGTCCCGGTCCCCCACCACCACCAGCGTCGGCGTATGCGCCTGCTTGATAAAGTTGATCGCCGAGCTCTTCGCGTACACCGCCGGATCGTCATACACCGACGCGCCAAAGTACGGAATCATCCACTGGTCAATCGAGTTCTCGCCATAGTAGCTCTGCCAGTTTGACAACCCCGCCCCCGCCACCGCCGCCTTGAAGCGGTCCGTCTGCGTCACCGCAAACATGGTCATGAAGCCCCCGTAGCTCCAGCCCGTAATGCCCACGCGGTTGGGGTCCACCGGATACTTCGCCTCCACCGCGTCCACGCCCGCCAGAATGTCCCGCAAGTCCCCGTAACCAAAGTCCTTCCGGTTCGCCTGCGTAAACTCCTCGCCCTGCCCATAGCTGCCCCGCGGATTCGGCTGCAGCACAAAGTACCCCATCGCCGAAAACGCCTGCGCGCTCAAACCAAAATCTCTGCCCCACCGCGGCGTAATCGCGTATGCCGGCCCGCCATGCACCTCCACAATCAGCGGATACCGCTTCGCCGGGTCGTAGTCCTTGGGCAGCATCAGCCAGCCCTGCACCCGGAACGGCGCGCTCCGCCACGACAGCGAAACCGACCTCCCCCACGCCGGCTCCACGCCGTCGTTCAGGTGCGACAGGCGCATCACGCCGTCCAGCCCCGACGTCATCACCCGCCCCGGCTCCGCCGCGTAGATCTCCATCGGCCGGTCAAACGTGCTCGCCCGGAACACAAACAGCGAGCGGTCCGCCGTCGCCGACAGGCTCCGCATTATCCGCCCGTCGTCCACCGTGCCCGGAATGCTGAAGATCGGCGACCCGAACGTAATCGTCCCGCCCGGGCTCACCCGGTCTCCTTCCAGGTGGAAGCGGATCAGTTGGCTGTTTCCCCCCGCCAGCTCGCTCACAAACAGGTAGTCGTTGCCGCTCCACGTCATCCACGCCGGAGAGGTGGGCCGCCCCTGCGTCAGGTTGCGCGGCTGTCCTCCTTCTGCCCGCACCACCCACACATCGCCGCCCGTCACGCCCTGGTCGCTCATCAGCCCGCCGATAAACGCAATCACCTTACCGTCCGGCGACCAGCGCGGCACCGCAATCTGCAATCCATGCAGCGGCCCGGCCACCTCCGACGGGGCCAGAACCACCTTCTCCTTGCCATTCAACTCCTGCGTGTACAGCTTCGCCACCCACCAGTTGTTCTCTCCCGGCGGGTCCGCGGCCACATACGCCAGCCCCTTCGAGTCCGGCGCCCAGCCAAACTCGTACACATGCAGCTTCGCCGGCGTCACCGGCATCGCATTCGGCGCGGCTGTATCCATGCGCGCCACGGCCACCCGCTGAATCTCCAGCCCATCCTCGCCAATCACGCCCGACCACGGCTTCATCGCCGCCAGCGCGCCCGCCGGCCGCGTCGCTCCCTCCACATACAGGAACGCAATCTTGCTGCCGTCCGGCGAAAAGGCCGGCTCGTGTACATAGCCCTTCAGCTCCGTCACCCGGCGCGCAGGGTTGCCGTCCATCCGCGTAAGGTAAAGGTCCTGCTGCTGTCCGGCATCGCCGCAGTCGGAAAGAAAGGCCAGCGCCTTCGCGTCCGGCTCCCACGCAACCTGCCCCTCGTCGCAATGCTCTTCGGGCTTGGCCGCCGCCGTCACCCGCTCGCTCTTCTTCAGGTCGTCCAGCGGAGCCACCCGGATCTCCGTCCCGCCGCTGGCGCCCTCCACCCACGCCAGCCGCTTTCCGTCCGGCGAAACCGCCACCTGGTCCACCGCGCGGCCCCGCTGCAGCCCGCGCAGAAGCTCCTCCACCCGCGCCGCATCCGGCCCCTTCGCCGACTGCGCCCAAGCCCCCGAAACCAACAGAAATGGAACCAGAATCCGGACGCCCGAAACGCGCGCCCCACGACGGAAAATCCCAAAGAGTGAGTCCAGCATGGCAGTCATGCTATCAGGCCGGCGCAGCCGCCTGCCGTGAGCACGCGCGCCTCACAGGCGATTACGCCGCCCCAGCCGGTTTCCACCCCAGCCAATCCAGGATCCACTGCCACGTCCCGTCCACCGTTTGCACCCTGGGCGGCTCCGGCAGTCGGTCCTTGGGCAACGCCACCGGCTTGCCGCGATGCGCCTCGGCAAGCTGCCGGAACATGCGCCCCTGCTCCTTCACGCGGCCATCATTCGTCAGCAGGCCCAGGCTGTACTCCAGCGGATTGAAGGCAAACCTGCGGTCCACGTCATGCGTGTCCCAGTAGCTGAACCAGCTCACGCCCTCGTCCATCGCGGCCAGCACGGCCTTCTCCAGCCACGCCGCCTGCTGCTTCTCG
>JAJXXG010000894.1 GCA_021781255.1 Acidobacteriota bacterium | reverse complement strand
CTGGGACATGATCGACCGCTCGAAGTTGCAGATTCCCTCGCGCAAGTATCCGGCGGACGATCTGGCGCATGCCAATCCCCGTTACTGGCGGGCGATGAAGCGGCGCGGCCTCGATAACCTGACCGACGAGCAGATTTTGGATGGGATGCAGGGCTACTACGGAAGTATTGCCTTCGACAACGAATTGCTCGGCAAGGTGCTCCAGCAACTCGATGCATCGGGAGAGCGCAACCGGACGCTGGTGATCTTTACCGCCGACCACGGCGAGATGCTGGACGACCATAGGCTATGGACGAAGATGGTGTTTTTCGATCCGGCGGTGCGGATTCCTCTGATTATGCATTTGCCGGGGGTGATTGAAGGCGGACGCGAGACGCGCGCTCTGGTGGAACATATCGACGTGTTCCCCACGATGATGGATGTTCTCGGTTACCAAACTCCGGCTGGAGTCGAAGGCCGATCCTTTCTCCCGCTGGCGAAAGGGCAGACCTCGAAACATCGCGATGTAGTCTACAGCGAGTTTCCCAATGTGCCAATGTACAACCCCGACGGCAGCTATAACCCGTCTCTGATGCAGTTCGATGGCAGGTTCAAGATGGTCGATAACGGGGATCAGATTCCACCGGAGCTCTACGACCAGAGCGCCGATCCTCTCGAGATTCATAATCTTGCCATCGAACCGGCGCATCAGGCGCGGGTCCGGAAGATGCTGGCGGAAGTGCGCGCCTGGGCGAAGCAGGACGTAGTACCGGTGCATCCGGTGCTCCGGGCTGGACCCGGACAGGACCTCGGCTAAAGGAGTGCGCCTAGCTCTGAGCAAGAAGGCAGGGAAAGGGAAGCGCCGGCCTGGACTGCGCCAGTCTCTTCTGAGGCCAGCTTTGCGGACGACGCAGGTTCGGCAGAAAGCTGCGCGATCTCCTTCCGCTCCTTACGTTCCACTAACTTGTTCTGGATAAAACTCAAATTTCAGAGAAGTTAGAGTCGATGGCTGCGTGTTCTCCCGGCTCTGTTTCTCCGTTAAGACACAGGGAATTCCCCGAAAATTCCCTTGTGAGCCGTTCCAATCAATACGTATGGTTGCCTTCGCGTGCAGATGGCCCCTACAAATCTGCGCCCCATTCGCGGATTTCAGCGTAAGGCAAACCAGGACGAGCTTCCCCATCAGGAATCCGGTACGGATCGAATCAGACAGGACGCGACAGAGCGCTAGATGAACCTAGTCGATGAAGACAGAGGTCGCTACAACTAAGAACTCTCGAATTAAGAGACACCACCCGGGAGGAGAACAAAAGATGAACAGTAATAATCTTCGAGGCCTGAAGCAGAATTTGAAAAATATACGAGGTGTCGCATTCTTCGCTGCATGCCTCCTTATTCCCTTTCTTGCGCTGACGCCGCGCGCCAGCGGCCAGGTTGACACCGCAACCGTAGTGGGTACGGTTGCGGATATGACGGGAGGGGTGATTCCCGGTGCAGTCGTCAAAATCCAAAATACCGGCACCCAGGCATCCCGCAATGCCAATGCAGGAACCGATGGAGCCTATACGTTCAGCGAGTTGCAACCTGGCACTTACACCATCTCCATCACGGCAACCGGATTCAAAGCATTTGTGGAGAGCGACATCAAGCTGGCGGCCGGCGACCGCACCCGCGTCGACGCGAAACTGCAGTTGGGCGCGACAACCGAGACGGTCGAGGTCACCGGCCAAGCTTCGGCGCTCCAGACGGACAGCACCTCGGTGGGCTCCTCTCTGGAAGGCAAGTCAATCCAGGACCTGCCCCTCAACGGCAGGAACGTGTACGGATTGGTACAGATTGCTCCAGGGGTGACGGCGGGCAATCCGTCCTCCCAGGCATCGGGCACCAAGCCCGCCGACAGGCGCCAGTCCAGCTCAGTATCCGCCAATGGTCTCGACGAGCACAGCAATAACAACATGATCGACGGCATGGACAATAACGAGCGCATGAAGGGGCTTATTCTGCTCCGGCCCTCGATTGACGCCATCGATCAGGTCAGCGTCAGCACAAACCTGAACAATGCCGAAATCGCCAGAGCGCCCGGAGCCTCTATCGACATCTTCTCCAAGTCCGGCACAGACTCTTTCCATGGCACGGTCTACGAATTCTTCCGCAACAATATATGGGATGCGCGCAACTACTTTGCCTCCACAGGCCCCAAACCGGAGCTGCGCCAAAACCAGTTTGGTGGAAGCGTGGGGGGCCCGATCCGGAAGGGCAAGACCTTCTTCTTTGCCGACCTAGAGAAGTTCCTGCAGATCGATGCCACTACCGCCGGCGCGACCACCACAGTTCCCACGCTCTTTGAAGAGCAGAATCCCGGCAACCTGAGCGACATCGGCGGACCGGTGATCGCGCCGGCAACCATCGACCCTACGGCATTGGCTTATTGGAAGCTCTATCCAGCCCCCAACCAGCCAGGCAGGAGCGTGAATGGCGCTCCGATCAACAACTTCTTCGCAGCCCCGCCCCTCCGCGGCAACACGACGACCGGCGACATGCGCATTGATCGACATATCAGCGATAACGATCAGGCCTTTCTCCGCTATTCTTACAACGGCCTGAACATGAATATCCCGGCCTTGTTTCCCGCAGTAAACGGTGTTTATCCCGGCGGCGTCGGCGGCAATCAGCCGGCAAATGTCACGGAAGACACGAACAGCGTCGAGCTAGCCTATACACATATCTTCTCTCCCAAAATGGTGGGGACTGCGCATGCGGGCTATACGCTCTTTATCAATAGCTCACTTCCGTGCGATTTTTGCCAGTACCTCAATAATGCCGGCCAAGCCGATGCGACTCCAAAC
>JAJXXG010000078.1 GCA_021781255.1 Acidobacteriota bacterium | reverse complement strand
CCACTTCGGCGGCAACGACGTAGGCTCCGTCATGCTCGAAGAGAACGTCGTCAAAGCCGCGGGCACCAGCAACTGCACCACCGAAGAAGAGCTCCGCCGCATCATCCGCGACGCCGGCTTCAAGCCCGTCCAGCGCGACACCCTCTACCGCACCATGTTCCTCAACTAAGCGCACGCTCCCTGACGCGAAGGGTGCCTGACGCCGGGTGCCGGGTGCCCCAGGTCTCGCTTCTGAGACCTGGGAGAAAACAAACTCTGGGTGCCCCATTCATGCCGCGCCCTTTGCGGCATGGGTGGGAAACCACAACCCTACGCCGGGTGCGGGTGCCCCAGGTCTCGCTTCTGAGACCTGGGAAGGAAACAAACTCCGCATGCCCCACCGCACCCAAGTCATCCTGACCGACAAAAGGGAGCCGAAGGATCCGCGGTTCCTTTTCCCACCCCAACGCGCACCCCGCGTGTTCTGCATCACACGCCAACTCTTCGCCGCAGATGGTATTCTGGCCCGTCATTTTTCTGCACTCAGGAGGAACACGTGAGAAAAGCCATCCTGTTGGCGATGGGCGGATTACTGCTGCTGGCCGGCTGCGGCCCCCAGACAAAAGAGGCTCCCGGCATCCCCACAGAACCCAAGTGGAAGGGACTCCCCTACCGCCTCGCCTTTGACACCAAGGAACCCAAGCCCAACCCCGCCGGCATCACCCTTCCGGGCATCACCTTCACCGCCAACCCCGACGCTCTCGAGCGCCGTGCCACCCTCGTCGTCCGCTACGACTCCTCCGGCATCAAGACCGACAAGCTCATCGTCAACCAGATCATCCTGGCCCCGTTCGACATCTCCGGAGCCGATGGCAAACTCTCTGACGACACCCTCAACATCGCCGACCAGGGTCTGGCCAAGCTCACCGGCGCCTACTGCATGAAGGGCAAGGTCAAGGTGCAGGCAGCGCTCGCCCGCTCCTCGCTCAGCCCCGAAGCCGACAACGCCGAAATCGACTCCAAGCGCCTCTCTGACTGGGTCACCACCGACGTCGTCATCAAGAAACCCCACTCCGGCTGCTAAAGCATCGCCGTAGCCCACCGGGTACCGGGTGCCCCACCCATGCCGGGTGCCCCAGGTCTCGCTTCTGAGACCTGGGAAGAAAACAAACTCCGGGTGCCCCATCCATGCCCACCGGGTGCCCCAGGTCTCGATTCTGAGACCTGGGAGAAAACAAACTCTGGGTTCCACATCCATGCCCCTGGGTGCCCCATCCATGCCGCGCTTTTGCGGCATGGGTGGGAAACCACAAACCCCAACCCACTCGCTTATTATCCTGAGCGACCAAAGGGAGTCGAAGGATCCGCGGTTCCTTTCTCCTCCCCCACCCCTGTCAACCCCTCCCCGACCAACATTTCCCCTAACTCACTCATTCCAAACGTAAAATTCCTCACCCGCACCGTGCGAATCATTTCCTGCCATTTCTTCACAATAGAAACATCAACCAATCCGCGCGGATATCCCGCGCAAACTGAGGAATGGCATGAACACTGAAACGCAGCAACCGTCCGCCGAGGCAGCGCCGCAGGCCGCGCCCGCCTCCAACCCGAACCCCAACCCAGCCCCGAATCCCGCCGTCGCCCGCTGCCGTCAGGCATACAATGCGGCCTTGCAGGCCGAGGTGGCCAAAGGCACCAACGCGGTCCTTGCCAAGTACGCCGCCATCAAGGCCTACCGCACCGCCCTGCCCGCTCTCGACAGTTACGAGAACATCCGCGACTTCATCGCCAGTGTCACGCAGGGCATGCTCATGGATGTCATCGACAGCGCCCAGAGCGCCCGCCTGCTCTACGCCGCCCAGGTCGCGGTCGGCGCCGTCCGGGCCAACCCGGCCAACCGGCGCACCAACGCCGCCTGAGGGGGTACCCCCACCCCCCCCCTGAGAATTTTGTTTTCCACAGAAAATCGTGCGAAAAATTACGAGGTCTAATCCGGACTCATTCAGTCCGCCTTCAGACCCAGTCCTATTTTTCAGGCCCGGTCCGCAAACGGCCACTGGCGCAGCCGCCGCGCGCGCACCGCGTAGATCAGCGTGCCGCTCACCGCAATGCCCGCAGCCACCGCCAGCCCTTCCAGCGCGTGGCTGCGGTTCACCAGGATGAACACAAAGCCCGCCATCGCCAATATCGGCGGCAGCGGAAACAGCGGTATCCGGAACGGCCGTGCCAGCTTCGGCCTCTGCGCCCGCAGCAGGATTACGCCCGCATGCTGCAGCAGAAACTGCAGCAGAATCCGCGTAATCACCAGCATCGTGATCACCTGCTGCAGGCTGAAGAAGCAGAACCCCGTCGCCACCAGCCCCAGCGTCACCAGCGCCCGGTGCGGAATGTGATAGCGCGGATGCACCTTGTCCAGAAAGCGAAAGTAGTTCCCATCCCGCGCCGCCGCATACGGCACGCGGCTATACCCCAGCAGCAGCGAGAACACCGATGCAAACGCCGTCCACACAATCAGCGCCGCCATCAGCCGTCCCGCCCACTGCCCAAACGCTGACCGTGCAATCTCCGCCGCCAGTTGCAGATGCACCGCCGTGCCTGCCGCCACCTTGCTGGCCGCCTCGTGTACTGAGGGCAGCGCCGCCATGTTCATCGTCACGTAGAACGTCGACACAAACAGCACCGACAGCAGAATCGCCCGCGGAATCGTCTTCTCTGGCCGCCTTACCTCGCTGCCCAAAAAGCAGATGTTGTAGTAGCCCCAGTAGTCGTACGTCGCAATCAGCGTCGCCTGTGCCAGCCCGCCAATCATCAGCGCCGCCGGCTGCCCAGGCTGCGCCGGCATGTGCCATCCGCCCGTCTCCGCCGCATGCGCAAAGCCGGACGCAATCAGCCCCGCCAGCGCCGTCATCACTCCGGCAAACAGCACCCACGCCAGCCGCGTAATCGAGCTCAGGTTGCGATACAGCAGCGCCGTCACCAGCAGGCACGCGCCCGCCGCCGCAAAGTTCGCGTAGTGCAGCATCGGCAGCGCAGCCCACGGAGCCTGGCTCAACCCCGGCCAGAACCACGCCAGAAAGCTCGCCAGCCCAATGCACCCCGACGCAATCGACAGCGGCGCGGAGAAGCTCAGTTGCCACACATACAGAAAGCTCAGCCAGTTGCCCGCGCGCTTCGGCCCGTAGATCTCATGCAGAAACGCATACGACCCGCCCGCGCGCGGAAACGCCGCGCCCAGCTCGGCCCACACCAGCCCGTCCATCACCGCAATACCCGCGCCCAGCAGCCATGCCCACACGCTCAGCCGGTAGCCCGCCGCCGCAATCACCAGTGGCAGCGTAATGAACGGCCCAACGCCGATCATCTCCAGCATGTTGAACAGCACCGCCGAGCGCAGTCCGATGCGCCGTTCTAAATGTGCTGGCGTGGAAGTGGAGGCTGGCGTCAACAATCGGATAAACCTCAGTACAGCGGTTGGATTTGGAAGGGCACGGGCCGCAGCCCGCACAGCAGAAGCACAGCATCCGGCGGGCTCAGGTCTCCCGGGCAATTCCCGTGGCGCTCCATCTCGCCCGCGTCATCTGTTCGGCGTCACCTGTACTGACTCCCGGAAAGCCCGAAAAATTAACCCATCCTTCCCCTTGGGTTGAACCGGCAAAAAACTCCTGTTCCGCTCGTCTTCGCTCCCCGGATTGTACACTGGCCAAGACCATGTTTCCTGCCGTCCGTGTTTCCAGCGCACCAGTATCGGCGGCCCTGGCGGGCCTCTTCGTCGCAGCCGCAAGCCCTCTCGCTCTCGCCGCACAGCAGCCCGCGGTCACCGCCTCGCTGCCTCCGGCTGAGCCCGCCTCCATCGCGCTCCCGCTGCCGGAGGACCGTGGCCAGGCCGCGCTTGAGCAGACCCTCAAGCGCCTCGGCACCACCGCCAGCGTCCTGATGATCGTCGCCCACCCCGACGACGAGGACGGCTCCCTGCTCACCTATCTCAGCCGCGGCCTCGGCGTGCGCGCCACTCTCTTCACCCTCACCCGCGGTGAGGGCGGCCAGAACGCCATGTCCGCCGATGCCGACGACGCCCTCGGCATCATGCGTACCAGCGAGCTGCTCAAGGCCGGCGAATACTACGGCGTCCATCAGCTCTGGGGCACCGAGGCCGACTTCGGCTTCTCCAAAACGCAGGAAGAAGCCTTCCGCCAGTGGAGCCACCAGCGCGTCCTCTATGACGCCGTCCTCGCCGTCCGCCGCGAGCGCCCGCAGATCATCGTCGCCACCTTCTCCGGCGCGGTCTCCGACGGCCACGGCCAGCACCAGGTCTCCGGCGAAATCGCGCAGGAGGTCTTCCACGCCGCCGCCGATCCCAGCGTCTTCCCCGAGCAACTCAAAGACGGCATCCAGCCCTGGCAGCCCCTCGCCGTCTACTCCATGGTGCCCTTCGCGCCCATCACGCAAAAGGGCATGTTCGACTACGCCACCGGCAAGTGGGCACCCGCGCGCTTCCACAACTACGTCACCGGCGACTGGATCACCGGCGAGCCCTCCACCGATGTCACCCTGCCCGTCGGCACGCTCGACCCCGCGCTCGGCCGCAGTTACACGCAGATTGCGCGCGAGGGCTGGGGCATGCAGAAGTCCCAGAACGGCGGCGCCAATCCCACGCTCAGCGGACCGGCGACCTCGCGCTATCATCTCTGGGCCGTGGCGCCAGCGGCCGTCGCCTCATCCGCCCATGCCGCGGATGACGACCTCTTCCACAATCGCCGCGTCAACGTGGACACCAGCATCACCGGCCTCGCCAGCCTCGTCCCCGCGCCTGCGCCCGACTGGCTCACCGGCAGCCTGCGTCTCATCAGCAACGGCATCCAGCAGGTCCAGGCATCCTGCCCCTGCCGCTCCGGCATCGACGCCGCGCGGCAGCTCGCGCCCGTCTATCGTCAAACCCTCGCCCTCCGCGGAGCCGTCGCCGCCAGCCGTCTTGACGCGCGTTCCAAGGCCGGCCTCCTCCTCGAGCTCGACGCCAAGATCGATCAGTTCCAGTCCGCGCTCGCCAATCTCCTCGGCCTCGATCTCATCGCCTTCCGCGCCAGCCAGGCCCACGCCGAGAGTGGCGGCTTCCGCGGCAACTCCGCCGACGAAACCCCGCGCAGCGTCTCGCCCGGCCAGCAGTTCTTCGTCCGCGTTCACGCCGCGCAGGCCACATCGCAAACTCGCCTCGAAGACATCCAGCTCATCAGCCAGTCCGGCAGCGCGTGGAACAGCACGCTCGTCAGCAGCGCATTCGATCCCGCCGCGCCCGTCGCCGATCCCGTCTATCAGGTGCAGGTGCCCCAGAACGCCACGCCCACCGAGCCTTACTTCACGCGCCCCTCCGTAGCGCAGCCCTTCTACGACGTCTCCAATCCCGCGTGGCGTGGCCGTTCCTTCGCGCCGTATCCGCTCGCCGCGTGGGCTCGCTTCAGCTTCGACGGCCTTCCCATTCGTCTCGGCATGGTCGTCCAGACCCTCGATCGCGTCACCGGCCCCGGCGGCATCTATCAACCGCTCGTCGTCACGCCCGCCATCGGCATCAGCATCCAGCCGCAGGCGCGCATCCTGCCCCTCGACGGCAGCGCGCTCCCCGTCCGCGTCACCGTGCACACCCAGGCCGCCGCCGACGGCACCGTCGAGCTCAAGCTGCCCGCCGGCTGGCAATGCACTCCCGCGCAGGCGTCCTTCCATCGCGCCACTGCCGGAGACACCGAGCCCATGCTCTTCTCCGTCACACCCGCAGCCGCCCACACCGGCGCCTACACCATTCAGGCCGTGGCCCACTCCGGCGGACGCGCCTACACCACCGGCTGGCAAAGCATCGGGTATCCCGGCCTGCTGCCCTATAACCAATATCGCGACGCACAACTGCAAACCCGCAAGGTCGATGTCACACTCGCTCCCGGCCTGCGCGTCGGCTACGTCATGGGGACCGGCGATCTTGTTCCCACCGCGATGGAGGGCCTCGGCATCCAGCCGCGCATGCTCAGCGCCGCCGACCTCACCTCCGGCGATCTCTCCGCCTTCAACGTCATCGTCCTCGGCATCCGCGCATACTCCGTCCGGCCGGAGCTTGCCGCCGCTCAATCCCGCCTCAACAACTTCGTTCAGCGCGGCGGAACCCTCATCGTGCAGTACCAGAGCGCAAACTTCCCCGCTCCCTTGCCGCTCTCCATGGGCCGAATCCCAGAGCGGGTCATCGACGAACAGGACCCCGTCCAACTGCTCGCGCCCGCCAATCCGCTCCTCACCACGCCCAACCGCATCACCGCCGCTGACTTTGACAACTGGGTGGAAGAGCGCGGCCACTCCTTCCTCGACACATGGGACCCCGGCTACACCGCTCTCACGCAGACAGCCGACCCCGGCCAGGACCCGCAGCGCGGCGGCCTGCTCGTTGCCCACCCCGGCAAAGGCACTTATATCTACGTTGCCTATGCACTCTATCGACAGTTACCCGAGTTAGTGCCGGGCTCTTATCGCATCCTTGCCAACCTGCTCAGCGCGGGCGCTTCCGGCGCCGCAGCGCGCTGATGCGCCATCGCCAGTATTCACGCACCGTTCCGTTCGCGCGAATACTGCACACCCGCGCCAGTTCAATTGTGAATAAACGATAAATTAACGCCGCGTAAATAAAGACCGATAACTCACCTCTTCTTCCGTTAAAAATATGTAAATTCGTCATATATTCATCAAACTCTGTAAGGCTAATTCCTAGTTACAGCACGCATACGCCAGTTCATCACAGCGCTGCGCCACGCGTCTGTACATGTTTTCCGGGCATAGCAGCTCAACGGCGCCATGCAAGCTCAGTGGCAATATCAGCAGCCCTGGAAACAGAACGCGCTCCAGCACCACCCGGGCGCAGCAGGAATGCAAGACAAACTTATGAGGAAGATGAGAGGCTCAATGAACTTCAGACTCAAAACTGCTGCCGCTGCCATTCTGGCGGCCAGTCTTGTCAGCTCCAACGCCTACGCAGGCGATCCCCCTGCACCTGCAAAGAAGCACGTCGCAACCAAAAAGGCGGCGAAGCCCTCTGTGGAGGATCAGATTCAGGACCTTCGTCGCGATCTGGAAGGCGAGATCAACAGCCTGAAGTCCGATCTGGCAGAGAAGGATGCTCAGTTGAAGCAGGCGCAGCAGAAGGCTGCTGACGCCCAGGCCGAAGCCGCCAAGGCACAGGCCGCCGCTGATGCTCAGCAGCAGGCCACCACGCAGAACGCTGCGGCCGTCACCACCCTGCAGTCCACCGTGAACGACCTCAAGGGCAACTCCACCTCCCTGGCCGAAACGATCTCCGACGAAACCTCGCAGATCAAGAAGGCCATCCAGAACCCTGACGAGATTCACTTCAAGGGCATCACGCTCTCGCCCACCGGCTCCTTCATCGCGGCCGAAACCGCGTGGCGCCAGGGCGCAACCGGCGGCGGTCTGAACACCCCGTTCACCGGCGTGCCGCTCCAGAACTCTGACTACGCTCAGCTCAGCGAGTTCCAGGGCTCCGGCCGTCAGTCCCGTCTGGCCCTCAAGGCCATCGGCAAGCTCGACAAGATGACGCTGACCGCCTACTACGAAATGGACTGGCTCGGTACCGGCATCACCTCCAACAACAACCAGTCCAACAGCTACGTCCTGCGCCAGCGCCAGTTGTGGGCCGATGCCCGCCTGAACAATGGCTGGGACTTCTCCGGCGGCCAGGGCTGGTCGCTCGCTGCGGAAACCACCAAGGGACTGCAGAGAGGATCTGAGATTCTGCCGTCGACCATCGATCCTCAGTACGAAGCTGGCTTCGTGTGGACGCGCCAGTACAGCTTCCGCGTGACCAAGGACTTCAGCAAGAAGGCCTCCTTCGGCGTGTCCGCTGAAAATGCTGAGACTCTGAATCCTGCCGGCGCCAGCCTGCCCACCAACCTGCTCATCGGCACCGCGGGCAACGGCGGAGGCCTCTACAACCCCACCGCGAACTACTCCTTCAACCTCGCGCCAGACATGATCGCCAAGCTGGCGGTTGAGCCCGGCTGGGGCCACTGGGAACTCTTCGGCATCGGCCGCTTCTTCCGTGACCGCATCTATCCCACCGAAGCCACGCCTTACAACGACACCAAGGTCGGCGGCGGCATCGGCGGCGGCTTCCGTGCTCCTCTCTTCAACAACAAGGCCACCATCGGCCTCAAGGGCCTCTGGGGCCAGGGCGTTGGCCGTTACGGCTCGTCCACCATTGCGGACATCACGCTGCGTCCGAATGGCACCATCTCGCCGCTGCACGGCTTCTCGGCCCTCAGCACGGTGGAGCTCAACCCCACGTCCCGCCTCAACCTCTACTTCAACTACGGTGGCGACTACATCGGCCGCGACTACACCCTGGCCAGCAACGGCACCACGCAGGTCGGCTACGGCACGCGCACTGCCGACATGACCGGCTGCGCCGTGGAACCGAATCCTTCCGGCTCCAACGCCCCCGGCTTCAACCCTGCCAACCCGGCTCACTGCGGCGCCAACAACAAGGATGTGCAGGAGTTCACCGCCGGCGACTGGTACTACTTCTACAAGGGACCCAAGGGCGGCCTCCGCATGGGCCTCCAGTACAGCCGCTTCCAGCGCGACCTCTGGTCGGGCAACGGTGGCCTCACCAACCCCGGTGGCGGCGCTCGCGGCATCGACAACATGTTCTGGACCTCGTTCCGCTACTACCTGCCGTAAGCCACGCAATCGTAGCGTCACGCAGAACAACAGAAAGGGCAGCCCCGCAACGGGCTGCCCTTTCCGCTTTCCAGCTCTGCGTAACGCTTGCCGTTGTTTCTAATTCACGCGCGGCTCGCCCGTCGGCAGAAACGCCACTCCCGCAACATCCTTCCCAGACGCCAGCACATCCCGCAGCCGCTCCGGATTCGGCCCGCTGCGCGCCTCCGCATCTTCCACCAGCCGCAGCGCGCTGGCCGGCTTTGTCCCCGCAGGCAGCCGAAAGATCCATGGCACATTCGTCGACGTAAGCTTCTGGTCATCGCTCAGCGCCACCACCGGCACAAAAGCCTTCAGCGCCAGTTGCTCCGCCAGATGCGCCCCGGCGCGGTCCAGCGCCACAATCGCCAGCGCATGCTCATCCCATAGCGCATGCACCAGCTGCGTAGAGGCGACGCCCCAGTTCTGGTCGCTCGCCACCGGCAGCAGCTCAATCGTCCGTCCCCTGGCCGCGCCTTCCGCCACCTGCGCCTTCATCTCGGCGGACTCGGCAATCTTGCTGGCCTGCGGCCCGAACAGCACCACCCGCAGCGGCGCAGCCGGAACATTGCCTCGCTGCGGCCCCTCGTACTGCACGCCATCCTCGCCCACACGCGCATAGGGCTGCGGCTGCGCTGCGCCCGTCTGCTCTGCCGCCGTGCTCTTCGGCGCCTGCGGCTCTGCCATCGACGCGGGACGATACGTAATCTCGCCGTTGTGAACCTTGCCCAGATACATCGGCGCAACATTCTTCTGGTTCGGGTCAAAGACCATGTGCCCCGTTACGCCGTCATATTCCTGAATGTCCGCCAGTGCATCATGTATCCGCGCGCGATTCAGGCCCGCGCGGCAAATCGAGTCCAGCAGTTCATTCATCGCGTCATACGCCAGCGCGGCAAACTGCTCCGGCTTCTCCTGGAAGCGCTTTTCATATCGCTCGTTGAACCGCACCCACCGCGGATTCCTGCTGTTGGCGTCGTACGGAAACACCGCTTCGAAGCCCTCTGCGGCAGAGCCGGCCTGGGCCAGCATCTCCGGCCCCAGCGTCCGATACGATCCGAACACGCGCTGCTTCATCCCCAGCGACTGCATCTGCTTCAGGATGTTTGCCGTCTCCGTCTCGTCCGCCCAAAGCACAATCGAGTCCACGCGCGATGCGCGAATCACCTTCAGCTGGCGCGTAAAATCCGTATCGCCCGGCATGTACTTCTGCTCAATGATGATCGGATGTCCCAGTCTTCGCGCCGCATCGCGGACCTTGGGAACACCCATGCGCCCGTAGCGATTGTTCACGCGCAGAATCGCGGTGCGCTTCATTCCCAGCTCCGTGTACATGTGCCGCGCCAGCGTGAACGCCTGCACGCGGTCATCCTGCAGATCCGTGAAGTACCACGGGATGTACGTCTCGGGAATCGTCGGGTCCGTCGATGCCGAATTGACAATCGGGATCTCCGCCTTCAGCGCAACGCGCAGAATAATGTGCGTCGACTCCGAGCTGATGGAGCCGAAGATGGCCCAGTCCTCGTCGTCGTAGATCATCTGCACAGCCACGTCCGACGGCGATCCCCAGATGCCCGGATCCGTCGGCCGCTCCGGCCCGTAGGAAGCCTTGGCCTGCCAGTTGTCGTAGTCGTTGTGCAGCATCAGCTTGAACGGCTTGCCGCCATAGCCGCCGCGCGCATTGGCCTCCTCCACGGCCAGTTGCGCGCCATTGAGCATGCGCTTGCCAGACACCTCATCCGGATTGTGATCAATCGGCCCGTAGAACCCGATGCGCACTTCCTTCAGACCCTTCGGCTCCGGTATGTCCCTTCCCGCGCCGGTGTAGATGTTCGGATGGGTGTAGTTGAGGTAGTACGGCTTTGAGAACTTCTCAAACGGGCTCATGTCCGCCGGCTCACCCGCATACGGCTCTACCACGCGATCCTTGGGTGGACCCGGCGGATGCTTCCCGCACTCGCACACATGCGTTCCCTTATCCTGCGGCGTCGCGGGCGTCTGCGCAGACGTTCCCGCAACCGCGCCGCCAAGGCATAAGCTCACCACAACCAGCAACCACCCCTTGCGCATGGCAATGACTCCCTTTTTCTAGCCGTTCTTTTCCGTGCGGAACATTGCAATCGCCTCAATCTCGACCAGCAACTCGGGGCGGCACAGCTTGGCCTGGATACCGGTGGACGCCGGCAGCGGATCGAGTCCCTGCTCCTTGAAGAACAGCGTGCGCTCTTCATTGAAGGCATCGTAGTCGCGGTCAATGTCGCGCAGATAGCAACTGGTGCGCACAATGTCGTGCCAGGTGCAGCCTTCGCTCTCCAGCAGCGCCGTAATGTTGGTCAGGGTGCGCCGCATCTGCGCGCGAAAATCGCCGATGTGCACGCTCACGCCGTTCTCATCAATAGACGCAGTCCCAGAGATTAGAAGAATCGTCAGGCCGTTCAGGTCAATGCGCATTCCGCGCGAAAACGAACTCGGCTTGTTATAGCAATAAGCCTCGTTCAGTACGTTCAGGTTGGTCATGGCGCGCTTCTGGATCGGTGCGTGCCCAATGGTCTCAAGTACGGCGGCAATGTCCTGCATCATATATGGCTCCTTATTTTTCAAGAATTCCGTGGCTCAACCCCTCAGCCGTAGCAACCCAGATGTCGCTCCCCTGAAAGTCGATATTGAGAATGTAGTTGTGTGCCGGAGCAGTGGTGACCGGAACCTTCGTGACGTGCCCCTCCGCGTCGCGCACCGTCATCTCCGGCTTGTGTGTGGTCAATGACGGCCGGTATACAGCCCAATTCG
>JAJXXG010000778.1 GCA_021781255.1 Acidobacteriota bacterium | reverse complement strand
GATATCGACGAATGCCGACTGCATGCCGGGCAGGACGCGGGTGACTCGGCCGTTATAGATGGAACCGGCCAGGGTGTATTCATTTTCGCGTTCGTAGTAGATTTCCGCGAGTTGATCGTCTTCAAGAATCGCAAGCCGCGTCTCATGCGGCGTGCTGGAGATGCAAATCTCTTTTGCCATCGTACCTTTCCGCCCGGCGGCGTGTGCCGACCGGGGCCTGCGGCAAGGTGGGATGGAAAGACGCGAAACCGGGAGGTATGGGAAGGCGCGAGTGGGATGACCTGCGTGTGTCGAGCTTGGCGGCTACCGCACGGCTGCCAGCCCCGAGAGGAGGCGAGCCGCAACGGTTGTCCTGCCGAACAAACTGTTCCAAACGGTAATCCGGATGCAGAGAGTTTGTGGCCAACCTTGCCTTGCGTTCCTGCAACGGACCTGCGTTGCTGGAAGGAAGCCCGAATGCGGCTTCCGGCGGGGCCGTTCCACCGATGGCGCGTGCACAGGCGAACTGCATGGCCGAAGCGGGGTCTTTCTGTCCCCTTGATACCCGGACCGGCGACGATGACTCGCTGCCGGAAACCGTGGGTGCTCCGGTGTGTTCTGTGCAACTTGTACGCTGCCAACGGATTTCCCGTCTCTGCGTGCTCATGAACCCAATCCTGCCGAGCTCGCGGTCCATCGGGACCTGGCCGGCGTAAAAGCTTGATAATCTTCGTCCTGCGCTCCGGACCATTCCGGATGGGCGCAAGAGGTGAACTGAAAGAACCTGCGTCTCAGCTTTGCTGGGCAGAGACGCCTAGTTTACGAACCGGCGCATGCGGACATTCATAGCCACGCCTAGCGCGAGGAAGGTAAACAGCACCGAGGATCCGCCGTAACTCATTAACGGTAAAGGGATTCCGGTGACGGGCATAAACCCGATGACCATGCCCACGTTGACCGCAATCTGGAAGGTCAACACAGCCACGACCCCCATGATAATCAGAGAGCCGGGCAGGTCGGCGGCTGTTTGTGCGTTTTGAATCAAACGCATCAATATTGAGAAGTATAGCAGCAGCACTAAAATCGCGCCGACGAAGCCGTGTTCCTCGCCGAAGGCGGCAAAGATGAAGTCGGCGTGGGGGATGGGCAGGAAGTCGCCCTGGGTCTGGGTACCCTTTTCCGCTCCCTTGCCCCAGACGCCGCCGGAGCCGACGGCGATGAGCGACTGGCGAATCTGGTAGCCGCTGCCCTTGGGGTCGTTGTCCGGGTTGATGAAGCTGGTGAGGCGGGCCTTCTGGTAGGGCTTGAGCACCTTGCCGCTGGACCAGGCTCCCGCCACCAGGACGATGGCGGCGGTGATGAGGATGAGGGACTGGCGCAGGTTGATTCCGCCCAGGAACAGCCCCGCGATGAGGATGGGCGTGTAGGTGAGGGTGGTGCCCAGGTCTGGCTGGATGAGTACCAGCGCCATGGGAGCGCCGACCAGGGCAAAGGCCTTGAAGATGTCCTGCCAGGTGAGCGAGCGCCCGCCCAGGTTGGCAAAGTAGCGGGCGACGGCGATGATGAGCACCAGCTTGACCCACTCGGAGGGCTGGAAGTGCATGCCGCCGATGCTGATCCAGCGGCGGGCGCCAAGCACCTTTTTACCCACGAGCTTGACGGCGACCAGCGAGACAAGGCAGATGCCGTAGGCCCACGGCACCCAGTCCAGCAGGCGATGGTAGTCAATGCGGGCGAGCAAGAACATGGCCACCAGGCCGCCCGCGATCCAGAACAGCTGCTTGGTGTGGAATCCCGCGTACTTGGTGTGGAGCGTGGCGGAGTAAATCTCAAAGACCGAGATGACGCAGAGCAGCATGACCATGCCCAGCAGGACCCAGTCAAAGTCGCGAAAGCTGAGGAAGCGGCGCATGGGGCTCATGGCGTGTTGATCCTGCGGTTGGGCAGCGTGGCTGCCAACTGGGTTGCTGGTTGCGATTTGCGCCGCGGGGCAGGTTGCGCGCCGACCGGGACGCCCCGTGCCGGGTCTACGAAGAAGTGGCCGCCCTGGAGCCGCGCTGTCGCGGTGGCTGCGCGGGCGCTGCTGGCCGCCGGAAGGGACCACATGGCCCCCACCTCGACGGGCTTCTGGGCCTGCGGCTGGGGTTGCGCGGCCGGCGTGGCGGGCGGCGGCGTGGGCGGCAGATTGTGAGCCAGGCGGCGTTGCTTGTTGACGTAGGCCGCCACGATTTTTGAGGCGATGCGCGCCGGGTAGTAGCTGAACTCGCCGTTCTGCCAGAGCACGGCGACGACCAGCTCGGGGTTGCGCCGCGGCGTGACGCCGACGAACCAGGCGTTGGGGTAGGTGGAGCGGCCCTTGCTGGTGCGCTCGAGCGCGGCGTGGCTCATGACCTGGGCGGTGCCGGTTTTGCCGGCGAAGTCGATGCCCTCAAGGTGGGCGGAGCCGGCGGTGTGAAAGGCGCCGGGCTGGGTGACCTGCGCCATGCCGTCGGTGATGGTGATCCAGTTCTGCGGGTCGATGGGGATGTAGGCGTCGCCGGCGCCGGGGTAGGTGTCGAGGAGCGCCTTGCGGAAGTCGGCGGGCAACTGATCGGGAAAGACGACGTGGGGGCGGACGAGGTGGCCGTCAGAGGCGATGCCGCTGATGATGCGGGCCAGCTGGAGCGGGGTGGCCTCGATGGCTCCCTGGCCGATGCCGACGGAGATGGTTTCGCCGGCGTACCACTTGCGGTGATAGTTGCGCATGACCCACTGCGGGCTGGGCATCAGGCCGGCCAGTTCGCCGGGCAGGTCGATGCCGGTCTTCTGGCCGTAGCCGAAGCGGGAGGCGTATGCGGCGATGCGGTCGATGCCGAGCTTGTCCGCGAGGGTGTAGTAGAAGGTGTCGCAGGACATGGGGATGGCGTTGTTGATATCCACGGCGCCGTGCTTCTCGTCGCAGTGGTAGTAGTGGCCGTAGAAGTTGGCTCCGCCGCTGCAAAAGACGTGCAGATTCTGGGCGACGCCCTCCTGCAGGCCCGCGACGGACATGAGGATCTTGAAGGTGGAGCCGGGAGCAAGCTGGGCCTGGATGGCCTTGTTCATCAGCGGATGCGAGGGGTCGGTGATGAGCTTGTTCCAGTCGGACCGGCCGATGCGGACCGCGAAGGCATTGGGGTCAAAGCTGGGGCGGGAGACCATGGCGAGGATTTCGCCTGTGCGCGGGTCCATGGCCACAACGGCGCCGTCGCGGTCGCCCATGGCCAGCTCGGCGGCGCGCTGCAGGTCGTTGTCGATGGTCAGGCGGAGGTCCTGGCCGGGGACGGCGTGCTGCGTGCCGAGATAGCCGACCTCGCGGCCGTGGCTGTCCACGATGACGTCGCGGGAGCCGTCCTGGCCACGGAGCAGCTGGTCGTAGGTCTCCTCCACGCCCGCCCGGCCGACGACGTCGCCCGGTTCGTAGTAGGCGTAGCGCGGGTCGTTGAGCATCTCATCGCTCACCTCGCCCACGTAGCCGATGAGGTGAGAGGCGAAGCCGTCGCGGGGATAGAGGCGGCGGGCTTCATCGATGGTCTCCAGCTCGGGCAGCTCGTTGCGGTGCGCGGCGATGAAGGCCTGCTCGTCGGCGGTGATGTCCTGCTTGATGGGAATGGGCTGGTAGCCGGGAGAGGCGCGGTAATGGCGCAGGGTGGCGCGGAGCTGCTCCAGGTCGAGATTGAGGCCCTTGGCGATGAGCGGCAGGTCGGCGTCAACGTTGCGGCCCTGCTCGCGAATAAGGAAGCAGGAGACGGAGGGATAGTTGTCGACGATGAGACGGTTCTCGCGGTCGAAGAGCTTGCCGCGGGCGGCGAGGATGGGCACCTTGCGGATGCGATTCTGCTCAGCCAGCACGCGGAAGTTATCCGCCCCCAGCACCTGCAGCCGCCACAGCCCGGCGCCCAGTGCGAGCATCATGAGCAGGATGCCGTACTGCACGGCGGTCAGCTTGGCGCTGGAGAGCTTTTCGCCCCGGGTGAACTTCTCAAAAACCATCTGCCTACGCTTTCAGGATACAGCTTTCCGGGCTTTGCGGCATGGCCTGCAAGCCTGGGGAAGGCCGGAATGCTTTCTGTACTTCTCGGTCCCTCGGCCGGCCCGGATCAATCGCGGGACTGGAACCGGTCCAGCAGGGGGAAGGAAACCAGCGCAATCAGGGAGTTGCCGAGAGCCTTGTAGATCTCGAAGATCCAGTTGGAGTCCAGTTCCAGGCCGAGCAGCACGCGAACGACAAAGATGTAGATAGCGCTGGAGACGAGCGAGAGCAGAAAGATGAGCGCCAGCCGGATGGTGAAGTTTTCCACGTCGATGCGCACGCCGACGGACGCCGCAAGATAGCCGACCACGGTTTTGGCAATGCCGTTGATGCCGAGGGCATGGTTGGTGAGCGCATCCTGAAAGATGCCGAGGATGCCGCCCATGAGCATGCCCTGGATGGGGCTGCGCCTGCCGAGGGCGAAGAAGACGGTGACGATGAGGAGAAGGTCAAACCAGGCAAACCGGCCCAGCACGCGCGGCAGCCAGGCCTGCAGCACAAGGGCAAGCAGCGGCACCAGCACGTAAGCGAAGAGCGGGTAGCGGCGAATCTCAAGATCGCGGCGGGTGTCTGTGGTGAGGACCGACATGGCTAGGGGTTCCTCCGCGGCGGGGTGCTTTTCTGCGGCCCGGTGGCCGGGGCAGGAGCAGGCGCAGACTGGCCGGCCGGGGCGGACTGCGGAGAGCCGGTCGTGTCACCGGGCGTAAAGCGGTCCGGGTGGAGCGGCTGGGGCTGCGACCCGATGGGGTTGGGCGGAGTGCTGTCGTTCAGCGGCTGCTGGTCGGTGGGCAGGTTGGGATCGATGAGGCCGGGAAGCCGTTCGGCCATGATCTCGGAGGCCTTCTTCTGCGCCTTTTCCTGCTCTACCTCTGCGCCCTTCAGCTCTTCGCTGGTGGCCATGTCCTGCTGCTGGTCGGGCGGAAAGCGCGGCTCGACGGAGGTAAGGACGAGGACCTCATCGAGGCGATCGAGTTGCGCGGCGGGCTTGAGGATCACGTCAATGAAGGAGTCGCGTTCCGGGTCGCGTACGACCTTAGCCACCTCGCCGACGGGCAGGCCGCGGGGAAAGATCTCGTCGCCGCCCGCGGTCAGGACCTTCTCGCCGGGCTTGATGCGATTGTCGGACATGATGCCGACGATCTGGGGCTGGCCGGAGGCGTTGCCGCGGAGGATGCCGCGGATGCGGGTGGTCTCCAGGATGACGCCCGCGCCGCTGGTCTGGTCATTGATGAGCAGCACCTGCGCGGAGTGCGGGTAGACTTCGCGCACCTTGCCCACGATGCCGTCGGGGGTGATGACGGCCATATCGCGCGCCAGACCCTCGCTGGAGCCCTTGTCGAGGTAGACGACGTGCGACTGATTGCTGCCGCTGGTGCCGATGATCTGGGCGGCCATGGTCTTGTAGATGTACTTTTCCTGGAATTGCAGGAGGGCCTGCAGGCGCTGGCCCTGGCGGGCGTCTTCGAGCAGGGCGGCCTGCTCCAGCCGCATGCGGTCGATGGTCTTCTGCAAATCCTGGTTCTGCTGGCGGACGTGGCGGAGATCGAGGTAGTTCTGCCAGGCGCCGGCGATGCCCATGCCGGAGGCGTGGATGAGGCGCTCCGGCGGGGAGACGAGCGAGTTGGCCCACAGGCGGATGAGACGAACGCCACTGCCGTCGCGGGTATCGAGGCTGGCGCGCGCGGAGCCGGCATGGCTGGAATCGGTGCGGTGTACCTGCACGGCAAGGCCGATGATCTGGACCACCAGGAGGGCCAGAAGCACCAGGGGATTCCGATAGCGGGCGAAGAACGATTCCATGTCGTAAAGTGTGGGCGGGGGAGCCCGGATTGCAAGATGCATACTCCCCGGTGCTCGCAGTTGAGGACCGGGGAGCGGAGGCTGCTTCTACGACCGGCGCTAGTCGATCTTGATCTTGCGCAGCAGGTGGAAGTCGGACAGCATTTTGCCGGTGCCGAGCACGACGGACGCCAGCGGGTCATCGGCGACGGAGACGGGCAGGCCGGTCTCCTCGCGGATGCGCTTGTCGAGGTTCTTAATGAGCGCGCCGCCGCCGGTGAGGACGATGCCGCGATCGCTGATGTCGGCCGAGAGCTCGGGCGGGGTGCGCTCGAGCGCCACGCGGATGGCGTTCATGATGACGGCGATGCACTCGCCGAGCGCCTCGCGGATCTCGCTGTCGTCGATGGCGATGGTCTTGGGCACGCCCTCGATGAGGTTGCGTCCCTTGATCTCCATGGTGAGCGGCTTGTCGAGCGGGAAGGCGGAGCCGATTTCGATCTTGATCTGCTCGGCGGTGCGCTCGCCGATGAGCAGGTTGTACTTGCGCTTGAGGTAGTTGGTGATGGCCTCATCCATCTGGTTGCCGGCCATGCGCACGGAGCGGGAGTAGACGATGCCGGAGAGGGAGATGACTGCGATGTCCGTGGTGCCGCCGCCGATATCGACGACCATGTTCCCGGAGGGCTCGGTGATGGGCAGTCCGGCGCCGATGGCGGCCACCATGGCCTGCTCCACCAGGTAGACCTCGCTGGCCTTGGCGCGATAGGCGGAGTCTTCCACGGCGCGCTTTTCCACCTGCGTAATCTCAGACGGCACGCCGATGACGATGCGGGGATGGACCAGCATCTTGCGGTTATGCGCCTTCTGAATGAAGTAGTTAAGCATCTTTTCGGTGACCTTGAAGTCGGCGATGACGCCATCCTTCATCGGCTTGATGGCCACGATGTTGCCGGGAGTGCGCCCGAGCATCTCCTTGGCCTCTTTGCCGACGGCTTCCACTTCACCGGTGTTCTTATTGATAGCCACGATGGAGGGCTCATTGACGACAATGCCCTTGCCGGCCGCGTACACAAGCGTGTTGGCGGTGCCCAGATCGATGGCCAGGTCGCTGGAAAACATGCTGAAGAGCGAGCGCAGACCATGCGATCGCGAAGAGCGCGAAGGATAACCGTTCAAAGACATTGGAAAATTGAATCTACCTCACAGTTATTGTACGGCCAGCGGGCCGTGCTGGCATGGGGGGATGACAGGCTCTTTGCGCCGAAGTGCAGCCATGCGGACAGTTGCGGTACACTCTGTGATTGCTCCGGAAGCGGCTTTTCCGGGGTTGGTCTGGGTTTTCATCCATATTTCGAGGCACTTATGAGCTATCCCACGTATCACAATCTGATTGGCGGCGAGTGGCGTCCTGCGCTGAGCGGGAAGACGATTCTGAACCTGAACCCGGCGGACCACTCGGATGTGGTCGGCGAGTTTCCCTCGTCGCACGCGGAAGACGTAGCCCTGGCGGTGGAAGCGGCCAAGAAGGCATTTGCCACTTGGCGGCTGGTTCCCGCGCCCAAGCGCGCCGAGGTGCTGGTGCGGGCAGGGCTGCTGCTGCAACAGCGCAAGGAGCAATATGCGCGCGACATGACGCGCGAGATGGGCAAGGTGCTGGCGGAGACGCGCGGCGACGTACAGGAGGCGATTGACGAGGCCTTCTACGTGGCCGGCGAAGGACGCCGGCTGTTTGGCGTCACCACGCCGAGCGAGCTGCAGAACAAGTTTGCCATGAGCGTGCGCATGCCGGTGGGCGTGGTGGGCCTGATTACGCCGTGGAATTTTCCCATGGCGATTCCGAGCTGGAAGCTGTTTCCGGCGCTGGTGGCGGGCAATGCGTGCGTCATCAAGCCGGCGACGGATACGCCGCTCTCCACCTACAACCTGGTGCAGGCGCTGGTGGACGCGGGACTGCCGCCGGGCGTGGTGAACATTGTGAGCGGAAGCGGCGGAGCCACGGGCATGGCGCTGCTGGACCATCCGGATGTGCGCGCCATCAGCTTTACCGGATCGAGCGAAGTGGGGTCGCTGGTGGGCCAGCGCGCGGCGGCAACCTTCAAGCAGGTGTCACTGGAGATGGGCGGCAAGAATGCGCAGATTGTGCTGAACGACGCCAACCTGGAGCTGGCGCTGGAGGGCGCGCTGTGGGGTGCCTTTGGCACAACGGGCCAGCGCTGCACGGCGACCAGCCGCATCCTGCTGCAGAAGGGGATTGCGGAGAAGTTCACGGCGGAGTTTGTGGCGCGCGCCAAAAAACTGAAGGTCGGCAACGGGCTGGATGAGACGGTGGAGGTGGGTCCGCAGGTGAATGCCGGACAGATTGAGACCTCGGCCAAGTACGTGGAGATTGCCGTGAACGAGGGCGCCAAGCTGCTGGCGGGCGGACACGCGCTGACCGAGGGCGAGTATGCACGGGGCACGTTCTTTGAGCCCACGGTGGTGGCCGGCGTTACGCCGACGATGCGCATTGCGCGGGAAGAGGTGTTTGGCCCGGTGGTGAGTCTGATGGAGTTTGAGACCTTCGAGGAGGCGATTGCCATTGCCAACTCGATTGACTACGGGCTCTCCACCGCGCTCTACACCAAGGACGTGAACCGGGCGTTTGCGGCGATTCGCGACCTGGAGGCGGGCATTACGTACATCAACGCTCCGACGATTGGCGCGGAGGTTCACCTGCCGTTTGGCGGTGTAAAGCACACCGGCAACGGGCACCGGGAGGGACTGGGCGCACTCGACTTCTTTACCACGTGGAAGGCGGTGTACGTGGACTACTCCGACAAGCTGCAGAGAGCGCAGATTGACAACGCCGACTGAGGCCGCGCGCGGCGAAGGTGGGCAGGGACTATGGCAGGCGCCGGATCGAGGATTCGGCGCCTGTTTTTATTCGTTGAGCTTGGCGCGGATGGCCGTGAGTCCGCCTGCGCTGGTGAGCGTGCAGAGGGCGTGCTGATCGCAGCGGTAATGGACGAGCTCATTCTTTGCAGCCCAGGAGGCGGCGATTGCCTGGCCTGAACCAGTGGTGATGAAGAAGCCTTTTCCGGGGCCGGCGATAAGCAGCCTTCGAGACGGATCGTAGGAGGTTACGGTCTCGTCGCCCGCGACGTAAAAGCCGGGCATGGGCAACCGGACTGCGCCGTGGTGGCGGGCGGCTTGCTGCTGGGCGAGCTTCTGGGCTGCCGCGGCGGCCGCTTTGCTGTCGAGCATGGCCTGCTGCTCGTCGCGGGTGGGGAAGTTCGAGGTGAAATCCCAGTAGTAGAAGTGCCGGTAGGCGTCTACGGAGCAGGGCAGCGTTCCCTGCGCATTGAGGCCTACGACCTTGCCATCGTCGCCGTACTGGTTCTGGAAGATGTCCTGGCCGCGCTCGCGCTGCTGCTCCTGGGCCTGCGCGTTTTGCAACTGGGCCTGCTGCGCGGACTGCAGAGCAGCCAGCTCCGCGGCGGCTTCAGCGGGCTTGCGGCGGTGGGTTGCCGGAGGGAGTTCAACCGGGGCAACGGCCCGGGCGGGATCGAAGGGGAAGAGGATCTGCTTGTCGCAGAGGGAAAAGCCCGAGGAGTCCAGCAGGCGGATGTTGATGGAGTAAGGCTGGTGAGGATTGCCTGCCACGAGGGCGAAGCCGGGGTTGTCTGGATAATCGAGCGGCTCAAGATGAAGCTGGTACTGCGCTTTTCCGTTCCAGCGGGTGACCAGGTGCCCGCGCAGGCCAGAGACGCTGAGGACTCCTTGACCGAGATCATCTGACTCGTGGGTCTGCCTGGGCCGGGCGAAAAACAAAAGCGAGACGCCGAGCACGGCCAGCGCCAGAAAGCCCACAAGGACGAGGGGTATGCGGCGGATCTCGCGCAGGATACGGTTTTCGTTGAGAAGACGCGTGAGCCGCGCGCTGAGCGCAGATGGGGCTTTGGGCTCCTCTTTGGCTTCGAATGGACCGTAGAGGTTGGTGCTGGGCTGCTTGTTCTTGCTGTACGGAAATTGTTGTTTTGAGTCAGCCATTCGGCAGTGCCCTTTCGCAACGGATCAAACAGCATCCCGGGGGAGATGCGACGGAAGAGTGGGCTCCGTATCTCATACACTCTACCCTTGCTGCGGGGAAAAGTAGCGGAAAATTATGTATCTATGTAGGTTCCGGGCTAGTTCTGGGGGTCTTCCAGGACGCTGCGAAGGGCAAAGCTGGTCTCAATGCGGGTGACTCCGGGCAGGCGGGACAACTCGTTCTGGTGGAGGCGGCCGTAGTCGTCGATGTCGCGGACGCGGGCGACGAGCATGTAGTCGTACTGCCCGGCCATGAGGTGGCAGCTGACGATCTCGTGGCAGTGGCGGACGGCGGCCTCAAAGGCGCTGAGCACGGCGGCCGACTGCCGCTCCAGGGTAACGCGGATGTAGACGGTCATGCGCCGGCCCAGGAGGCGATCGTCGATGAGCGCGCGATAACCGCGGATGGCTCCGGAGGTCTCCAATGCGAGTATGCGGCGCGATGCGGCGGAGGCGGAGAGGCCGACGGCTTCGCCCACCTCGTAGTTGGTGGCGCGGCCGTGGCGCTGCAGGTGGCGCAGAATGGCGGTGTCAAGGGAATCCATCTGTCCGGCGGATGTGGCGTCGGGAGATTCTTGCTTGCTGCCGGAATTTTGCTCACGATTTGTTCGCATGGGGTTGTTCTACCACGAATTTTGCAAACATTGGAAGCGAAGCTGGCATTAGGATTTGGGGCAGTTGGCTCTGGGTGGGCTGAGTTCGGCTATCGGGGACTGCCGGAGCGCATCCAAAGCAGCGAGGAAGTGAGTCCTCGCAGAGGAGTGGGCGCGATGATCATCGGAGTTCCGAAAGAGATCAAGGACAATGAGGCGCGGGTGGGCGTGACGCCGGCCGGCGTGAAGGCTTTGACCGAGGCTGGCCACACGGTTCTGGTGGAGACGCAGGCCGGCGCGCTGTCGGGCTTTCCGGACGAGGAGTACCAGAACGCAGGCGCGGAGATTGTGGGCGACGCGGGGTATGCGTGGGGCAAGGCAGACACGGTGGTGAAGGTGAAGGAGCCGGTCAAGAGCGAGTATGTGTATTTTCGCGAGGGCCTGGTGCTGTTCACGTATCTGCACCTGGCGCCTGTGCCGGAGTTGACGAACGAGCTGCTGGACCGGAAGGTGACCGGCATTGCCTACGAGACGGTGCGCGACCGCAACGGGATGCTGCCGCTGCTGATGCCGATGAGCGAAGTGGCCGGACGCATGAGCGTGCAGGTGGGCGCGACGTATCTGGAGAAGGAGCGCGGCGGACGCGGGATTCTGCTGGGCGGCGTGCCGGGAGTGCCTCCGGCGCATGTGACGATTATCGGCGGGGGCATTGTAGGCACCAACGCGGCCCGGATTGCTCTGGGCTTCGGAGCGAAGGTGACGCTGGTGGATGTGAATCTGAACCGGCTGCGCGAGCTGGATGACATCTTCAGCGGGCGGCTGTACACGCTGGCCTCAAACAGCTACAACGTGGCGCGCGCGGTGCGGGAGGCGGACCTGGTGATTGGCGGCGTGCTGATTCCGGGAGCGACCGCTCCCAAGATTGTGACGCGCGCCATGGTGGGGCAGATGCAGAAGGGCGCGGTGATTGTGGATGTGGCCATTGACCAGGGCGGCTGCGTGGAGACGGCGCGGCCCACGTCGCACTCGAACCCGA
>JAJXXG010001195.1:4325-11523 GCA_021781255.1 Acidobacteriota bacterium | reverse complement strand
CTGTATTCTAACCGGCAGATCTCCGCCGCTCCTCACCATTTCCATCACAGGCCCGCACAGCAGGTTTTGGGGAAGTACGGACAGTCTTGATTTCCAGCCAGCAGCGCATCACCCGCTCGCCATCCGCGCCAGGGAGCGGAAGCATGTTAAAGAGTGCATAGCAGGCGTTTGCCAGGCCGAACATGGGCCACCATGCCCAGAAAGTCACCAGCAGAATGTTGGTGAGAGGGCCCGCCGCCGAAATGATGAGATTCTTTGCCGGCGTTCCGGCCTCCCGCCGCAGATAGAGCCCCTTCCAGTCGAGCCCGATGCCCTTGACACGCACGCCTACGATAGTTGCCGCCAGAGCATGGCCCAGTTCATGGAGTACAAGCGCCAGCAGGCCGAGCAGAAACCCCTCCAAGACCGGGGAGAACCACTCAAGGACCGGCAAAGACCAATGCAAGTACATCCACGGCATCGCAGAATCCTTTCGGTCACCGCCTTGGCAGACCGGATGACGACCGCGCGTCATGTGGCTGGCCGGGTATCCCGCAGACAGCCCGCGCGGCTTCTTCTTTGAGGGAATACGCCCGAGCCAACTGGACTGTTCCGTCAGGCCGGATGTCAGGCGGCTTCTCCCAGGAGTTCATCGGCAAGTGCTGGGAGCATCTTCTGCGGAAAAATGCCTCCAGCAGAAAATCTTCCGGCAACCAAAGGCGGGGCTGAGCCGACAATCCGTCCTTTTCGCAGGAAAAAGGGTGCAGGGAGTTTGTCCCTGCACCCTGGGAAAATCCGCCTGCAGCGGGCTTTATGCGTCCAGCACGGCCTGCTGAGCGCGGAAGATCTCCTTCAGGCCACCTTCTGCCAAATCAATGAGTCCATTCAGCTGGGCGCGGGAGTAACTTCCCTTCTCTGCCGTAGCCTGGGTCTCCACGAGACCCCCATCCGCCGTCATGACCACGTTCATATCCACTTCCGCCTGTGAATCCTCCTCGTAGCAGAGGTCAAGCAACGGATTTCCTTCCACAATACCGACTGAGGTGGCGGCCACAAGCTGGCGCATCGGTGACTCCTTGAGGGTTCCCGCTGTGACCAGCGCCTTGAGCGCCAGAGCCAGCGCCACGGCGGCTCCTGTGATGGCCGCCGTGCGTGTTCCGCCGTCGGCCTGGATGACGTCGCAGTCAAGAATGACCGTTCGCTCGCCCAGTGCGCGCATGTCTACAACGGAACGAAGGCTGCGACCAATGAGCCTCTGAATTTCATGGGTGCGACCGCCAATCTTCCCCCGCTCGCTCTCGCGCGGGGTCCGCGTGACGGTGGAGCGCGGCAGCATTGCGTACTCGGCAGTGACCCAGCCGCGGCCGGAGTTGCGCAGCCAGCCCGGAACTCCCTGCTCAATGGTGGCGTTGGTCAGCACCCGTGTGTTCCCCAACGTCACCAGCACGGAACCCTCGGCGGTTAGTACGTATCCAGGAGCAAAAGTCAACGGCCTGAGATCGGCTGGTCCGCGGTTTCCAGGACGAAAAAAACCTTCCATTGCGCTCATAAAAGGATTTTACGGGAATCCTTTCGAAGTGGCGTTCCAGGATGAACCGCGAAGTCCATATTGGGAATCGTTCCCATTCTGGCCCTTGTGCCGCTTCCACGATAAAACTCCTTGTAAATTGCGGGGATGAGGGCGGCTAGACTGCGAGTGGAGTTTCAAGTTGGAACTGCGCACAGGAAAATCCGGGGGAACGGAAACCTGGAGGCTGCTTCCATAACCCATTGCAAGCAAGCGAGTTGTAGCAGTTGTTCAAGTTTGGCACTTCACGTGTATGGAAGAGTGCAGATTTAGGAACCGAACTGGGAACGGAACTGACCCGAAGAGGGACCGGATTGCATACACAGCACCGCAGCAATTCCCGGAAACGGGAATGCATCGGCAAGAAGACAGGCAATGGGAGCGGACGAATGCAGAATTTCGAGCAGGAGCGTCACACGGTGGGACCAAACATGGGGTCCTTGGATGCGATAGGCCTTGATGGGCCTAGCGAGGCTCCTCTGGCGCAATGGGAACAGGCTGACGGTCCTGAGGAGTTGGCGGACCTTGAGGAATTAGCGCATGAAGCCCGGAATATGGGAACGACTCTGGGCCTTTATTGCGAGTTGCTGGAAGAGCCCGGCGTGCTATCCCCCCGCTTCCAGCACTATGCGCGGGAGCTGAAGATTGTGGCCGCTGCAAGCCGCCGACTGGTGGAGAGGCTTACCCTGCTGCATTCCCTGGAAGCCTCCGGGTTCGGCACAAGAAACCCGGGAGCTGCGGTAATGAAGGGAACCTGTGCAAGAGTGAACGGCGAAAAGAGCATCGTCACTCCCAGGCAAGAGTCCTACGCAAGTCGACCTGAGATTTCTTCCGGCGAAACTCCCAGCCTGGGTCGCTGGCCGCTCCTGCCGGCCCTCCCGATTCGGGACCTGGCCGACGAGGTGCGCTCCAACCGCGATCTGCTTGCGGCGCTGGCCGGACCCTCCATTCAGTTGACTGTGAATACCAGCGACGGCGCGCTGCCCGTGCGGCTGACCGGCGAAGACCTGACCCGCGTGCTGGTGAACCTGGTGAAGAACGCAGTGGAGGCAATGCCGCATGGTGGACGGATTCAACTGCGCCTGTGCGAGGAGTGCGACACGGAGAATGTCGACTGCAAGCGCGAATTCAACGGAATTGGTCCAGCACATGAACGGGTGCTCGCACTGAGAGTGGAAGACACAGGTCCAGGAATCGCAGCAGACTCTCTCGAAGCCATCTTCGAGGCGGGCTACACGACAAGGAGAAACGAAGGCATGGGCCACCACGGGCATCACGGTGTGGGACTCGCAGTGACACGCGCCATCGTGGAAGCAGCAGGCGGCCGGATCCGCGCCGGAAATCGAGTTCCTGCGGGAGCAATCTTCACGATGGAACTGCCGGTACCGGAATGCTAGAGACAGGAAAGATGCTGGTCTATCACCGGCCGCAACAACAGCAGGTTATCGAATCAGACATGAGGCGAATACAATGCTCGAAACAGCTCTGAACGAACGGTCCATGGAGTTAAGCCCTCAATTTACGGAGCCGGCAATCCGACTGCATCTGCTGGTGGTGGATGCAGACCCGGCGGTGCGCTCGGCCTGCAGTGAGATTGCGGCCAGCCTTGGATATGTGGTGGAGACGACGGCGGAGCTGAGCCAGGCGCGCACGCTGCTGCGCGGGCAGGCGGCCGACATCCTGTTGCTGAACCTGCCCTACAACAATCATCACAGCCTGGAGCTGATTGCCGAGGTAAAGCTGCTTTATCCGCAGCTCACGGTCATCGCGATGACAGCCTCAAGCTCAGTGAACGCGGCAGTGGAGGCGATGCGCTGCGGGGCCAGCGACTACCTGACGAAGCCCTTTGCCGTGGACGAGCTTTCCACGGTTCTGGAGCGTGCCGCCTCAAGCCACACCATTGACACGGCGGCCCGGCAGCTGCGCGAAAGGCTGCGCCTGAGCCAGGGATTGGGCTCGATGATTGGCCGCTCCGCGGAGATGGAGAAGCTCTATCGCATCCTTTCAAAGGTTGCACAGAGCACTCATCCGGTTCTGATTCTGGGCGAGAGCGGCACAGGCAAGGAGCTGGTGGCGCGGACGATTCACGCTTACGGTCCGAATGCGCAGAAGCCGTTTCTGCCGGTGGATTGCGGCTCGCTGGTGCCGACGCTGATTGAGAGCGAGCTGTTCGGCTACGTGAAGGGAGCCTTTACGGGAGCCAATCGTTCCAAGGATGGACTGCTGGTTTCAGCCGAGAGCGGAACAGTGTTTCTGGACGAGATTGGAGAGCTCTCCCTGGAACTGCAGGCCAAGCTGCTGCGCGCCCTGCAGGAAAAGGAAGTGCGGCCGGTGGGCGCGACACACCGCGTGCCCATAAAAGCGCGGATTGTGGCGGCAACCAACCGTGACCTGGCAGCGATGGTGGAACGAGGCACCTTCCGCAAGGACTTGTTCTACCGACTGAATGTGGTGAATCTGCGCCTGCCCGCGCTGCGCGACCGGCGCGAAGATATTCCCCTGCTGGCAGCCCACTTTCTGGACCGCATCAGCCGGGAGCACGGCCAGAAGTTCACGCTGGGCGACGAGGTGCTGCGCACCATGATGCGCTACGACTGGCCGGGCAATGTGCGCGAGCTGGAAAACGCTGTGGAGCGGGCCTGTGCGCTTTCCTCCGGCCCGGTGCTGCATCTGGGCGACCTGCCTACGCAACTGCAGCAGCAGGGACTGGCGGCCCACCGCGAGGCTGCGACGATCGACGGCGAATCTGGACGCGGGCAGCCGGTGAAGCCGCTGGCTGACCTGGAACGAGACGCCATTCTGGGAGCCATCCGTGCGCTGAACGGCGACAAGCTGCAGGCGGCGCGGCTGCTGGGAATCGGCAAGACCACTCTCTATCGCAAGCTGAAGGAATACGGAATCCAGGACGTAATGCTGGACGAGTAGTTGCCCCCTGCCGCGCGGAACGATTGCATGCCGGAGTCGCCAAAGGGGGCGGACTGGAAGGCTTGCGCGACGGCAACGGGACGCAGATGACAACCGGGAATGTAGAGAAGCAATACCGGGGGACAAATGAAAGAACACTCAATGAATCTGCTGATGGTGACCGGAATTGAAGGGGCCGAAAGCCTGGCCGAAACCGTGGGCACGCAACTGAAGATGAACGTGGAGGTGGCGAACGGACGCAAGGCCGCACTCTCCGCACTGCGGCGGAGGGAATTTGCGGCGGTGGTTGTGGATGAAACCATCGCCGAGTGCGACCCGGCGGCTGCCGAGGCCATCTGGGAACGCGCGGGGCTGGCGATTCCCATCCAGATCAACTTTGCCCTCTCCGGCGCGGCGCGGCTGAACCGCGAGGTGCGTGCGGCATTGCACCGCCGACAGCGTGAGCAGACTCTGGCCCAGAGGGCGGCGGTAGCGGAGATGGAAACCGAGCTGAAGTCCACGCTGGCTGGCCTACTGCTGCACTCGCAACTTGCGCTGAGCGACCGCGAGCTGCCCAGTCCGGTGGCAGAAAAGTTACGCATGGTTGCGGAGCTGGCAAGCAATCTTCGGCGCAAGCTGGATGCCCCGCTTCCTGGCGATGGGCACTCGATGTCTTGAGCACTGCATTTCTTCTGCACGCGTTTGGCCGGGGCTGCAAACCCCGGCCTATTTTTTTGCGCGATGGGCACGCCGCGCGTGGCCGCATGAACTGGCTGGCGGCAATGCCGTAAGCTGGAAACAAGATGAAGAATTCGGCAGTTCTGCTGATTGATTGCCCGGACCGCAAGGGGCTGGTGGCCCGCGTGGCAGGGCTGCTTTATGAGCGCGGTGCGAATATACTGCACGCGGACCAGCACGAAGACCACGACCTGGGCCTGTTTTTCATGCGCGTGGAGTTTGCGCTTGACGGCAAAGCAGGCGAAGCTGCATTTGACCTTGAGGGATTCAAGCTGGCTTTTGCGCCGATGGCCGAAGAGCTTGGTATGCGCTGGAAGCTGATTGCCGGTGCGGAGCGGCCGCGGGTGGCATTGTTCTGCTCGCAGTATCTGCACTGCATGGCTGACCTGCTGCACCGCTGGCGCTCAGGCGAGATGAACTGCGATATTCCGCTGATTGTGTCGAATCATCGCGATGTGGAGCCGCTCGCTGCATTTTATGGAATTGCCTTTGAGCATATTCCTGTGACGGCGGCAACGCGCAGCGAAGCCGAGGCGCGGCAACTGGAGCTGCTGGAAGAGCACGGCGTGGAGCTGGTGGTACTGGCGCGGTATATGCAGATTCTTTCTCCGGAGTTCGTGGCGCAGTACAGAACCGCAATCATCAATGTGCACCACTCGTTTTTGCCGGCCTTTACCGGAGCGCGCCCCTACCATGCGGCGCACGCGCGCGGCGTGAAGCTGATTGGCGCGACGAGCCATTATGTAACCGAGGTGCTGGACGACGGGCCGATCATCGAGCAGGACGTGGCGCGCATCTCACATCGCGACCAGGTGGAGGATCTTGTGGCACGTGGACGCGACCTGGAGCGTCTGGTGCTTTCGCGCGCGGTGCGGTGGCACCTGGACCGGCGCATCCTGTGCTACGGGAACAAGACCGTGGTGTTTGACTGACGGAGCAGCGCGTGAACTGTGCGAAGGCGATTGCCTTGACAGAGCATGGCCCGAGGAATACTGATGGACGGGTTCACTTTTGCGCCGCACAACCGCGCAGAGAGAGCTGACTCCGGCTGCCCAGCCGACCCTCAGAGTGTCCAGTGATGAATCTTTCCCGAATCATTCGCATGTCATTTGCCACGGCTTCCCTTGCGGCAACCGTGGGCTATGCAGCTTCACCGAAACCCGCGGCCCCGAAGCAGGCAGCGCACAACACATCCACCGTCGCGTGGTCACAGCCGTTGAAGGTGGACCGGCTGGACCCGGCAATCAACAAGATCATCCCGGCACACGCGGTGCTGGAGCGCGTGGCCACTGGATTCCACTGGCTTGAAGGTCCGGTGTGGGCGAACGGCGGATTGTATTTTGCGGACATTACCGGCAACAGCATTCGCAAGTGGACGCCGGGCAAGGGCGTATCCGTGGTGCTGCATCCGAGCGGCTACCAGGGAAGCGGGCCCTATGGTGGACCGGAGCCGGGCTCGAACGGCATGACGATTGACCCGATGGGCAGGCTTTCCGTCGCCGGGCACGCGCGGCGCATCGTCTTTCGACTGCAGCCGCCTGACCAGCATGGCACAGTGACCGTGCTTGCGGACCGCTACGAGGGAAAACGGCTGAACAGCCCGAATGACCTGGTGTATAAGTCGGACGGGTCGCTTTACTTTACCGACCCGCCGTATGGCTTGCGGACGCAGGGCGACCAGGACCCGAAGAAGGAACTGAAGGTGGACGGCGTTTACCGGATTCCGCATGCGGCTGCGCAAAAGCAGGGCGCACCGCCCGACCGCAAAGACCTGGAACTGCTGGTGACCAATTTGCCGCGGCCGAACGGGATTGCATTCTCGCCGGACGAGAAGTATCTCTACGTGGACAACTCGGAACCGAAGAAGCAGTGGCTGCGTTATCGCGTGCTGCCGGACGGAAAACTTGCGGATGGCAAGGTGATTTGCGACGCCACGGGAGACAAGCGCATCGGCGGACCCGACGGCATGAAGGTGGACCGAGAGGGCAACATCTACAGCGCGGGACCCGG